>WLFI01000049.1 GCA_009703845.1 Actinomycetota bacterium | reverse complement strand
TTGTCGTCACAAGGTTAACTTCTGACAAACACAGGCTAAACCGGTCGAAAAATCGTGAACCTTGAACAACCTAGCGAATGTTGCCGAAGCCGTCATCACCTAATCTTAACCTTGTGAACATCTCAGAGATTGTTTTGGCAGTGTGTCTCGCAGCGGCACTTGGCGTGATTCTGTCTCTGTTGATCGCGATGAAGCGCCGGACTAGCGCCAACGAAGCAGCCATTGAGCAAAATTCTTCTGATAGCGCGCTCGAATTGCTCGGAATTCTTTCTCTAACGGCGCTTGTAATCACCCCCAACAACCAGGTTCTTCGTGCCACCCCGGGAGCAATCGCGCTGGGTTTGGTCAAAAACCGCGAGCTGGCCCAAGACGAACTGCGCGCTCTCGTGCAGAGCGCATCTCAAACTTCGAGTGTCGAGACCTTAGAGGCAGACGTGGCGGTTGGCCTCGGCGCTGATAAAACTCTGCTTCACGCCAGAGCGGTGCAGCTTTCTGACTCCAACGTGCTGATGGTGGTTGAAGACAACACCGAATCAAAACGCTTAGATGACACGCGACGCGACTTTATCGCCAACATTTCGCACGAACTCAAAACACCCATCGGCGCAATCAGCCTTCTCGCTGAGGCGCTAGTCGATGCGTCAGATGACCCGGATGCGGTGCAAAAGTTTTCGAAGAGCCTTCGTAAAGAGTCCAAGCGCCTAACCAACCTGATCAAAGACGTGGTTCAACTCTCAAGAATTCAGTCGGCCGAGGTCGTTGCAAATGCTGAGGTTGTCGACCTATCCACCGTTGTCATGGAGGCGCTCGACCGAAACTCTTATCGAGCCGAGGCTCGAAACGTGAAAATTACTTACGACGCACCCGAAGGGCTCGAGGTCATTGGCGATCCCGAAATGCTCACCGTGGCCGTTAAAAACCTCATTGAAAACGCGATTCTCTATTCAGAAGAAGGCGCTCCTGTCGGCGTGGGTCTGCGCAAGGTTGAAAACGTGGCTGAAATTGCGGTGACCGATTCGGGTCTCGGCATTCCGCAAGAGGATCAAGCGAGAATTTTCGAACGCTTTTACAGGGTCGATCCATCAAGATCTAGGGCGACTGGCGGAACCGGTCTAGGGCTCGCAATTGTGAAGCACGTGGCCTCGACTCACAACGGCGAAGTGAAGCTTTTCTCTAAGCCTGGCGTTGGCTCTACGTTCACCTTGCGTATACCTTTGGCGGATAAAAATGTGATTGAACAAGATTCTGATAGGAGTCAGCCTTGACGCGAGTTCTAGTTGTAGAAGACGAACAATCACTTCGTGAACCGCTGGTTTACCTTCTTGAAAAAGAGGGTTACGAGGTTGTTGACGCAGCCGATGGCAATGCGGCAATCGAAATGTTCCGAGCGAATAATCCCGATATCGTCCTGCTAGATCTGATGATGCCAGGCATGAGCGGCAATGAAGTTTGCCGAGTGATTCGCCAAACATCGAATGTGCCGGTGATTATGCTCACAGCCAAGGATTCCGAAATCGACAAGGTTGTCGGGCTCGAAATCGGCGCAGACGACTATGTGACCAAGCCTTATTCGACCCGCGAGCTTCTCGCGCGCATGAAAGCCGTGCTGCGCAGAAACTCAGAGCCAACCCCAGTGACCGATGGCCTTCTCGAAGGTGGGCCGGTTTCGATGGATGTTGACCGCCACCTTGTGTTTGTAAATGGTCAAAAAGTGGCCATGCCCCTCAAGGAATTCGAACTTCTAGAACTACTGCTCGAGAACCGCAACCGAGTTCTGACCCGAGCCCAAATAATCGACCGGGTTTGGGGTTCGAACTACTTCGGTGACACCAAAACTCTCGACGTGCATGTCAAGCGCATCCGCTCAAAAATCGAGGATGACCCTGCCAGGCCAGTTCACCTGGTAACCGTTCGCGGCCTTGGTTACAAGTTCGAGGTTTAGCCCAGATCATTCGGCTCAAATGACAAATCCCGCTCTCGGCCGAGAGCGGGATTTGTTTTTAAGGTCTATTCGGTTGGCTGTTCAAGCAAAGCGCGGTATTGAGCCAGCGTTCCGTCAACGACAGGAATCGTGAATCGCTGCACGTTGCCATCGGCATCCTTGATTTCAGCACCATCTAGCAAGAACTGAATCTCGGTGAGCCCACCGGCAACGCCGGCCAGTGTTACATCAAGGCTCGGAGCTCCGTTGAAGCCGATGTCATACTTTTTCGAGCCAGCGATAGTCGCGATGTCTTTCTCGGTCACCTGTCCTGTCACTCCGTCAACATATCGAATCGAGATGCTGGCGGGGTTCTTGCTCGTGTTGATGATCGAGCCAATCAGGGTTGACTGGTCACCGATGGTTACGTATAAAACGTTTCGAACTTTTAGGTGGTGCTGAGGGTAGTCGGCTTGAAAACCGTCGCTCGGAGTGTATGGCCTGATGCTCTCAATGTGACTTGAAAAGCTGCAACCAGTTGTTCCACCTAGAACAGCTGCACCTAGGGCTAAAGCGACAAAGGCTTTGCGTAACGACAATTTTCCTCCTGAAGGCGAATGCTCAATACTAGTTTAGCCCTTTAGAATCGCGACGATCTGTGGTAAATTGGTGGTTTCTGAAGGGATTTAGCCATATGAAGTTTGTAGTAGGCGAAACCGTCGTTTATCCCCACCACGGAGCAGCAAAAATCGTTGAAGTTGCCGACAAGACTCTGCGTGGCGAAACCAAGACTTATTTGCAACTGAAGGTTGCACAGGGTGAACTGACCATCTGGGTGCCAGCCGAAAACGTCGAAATGGTCGGCGTTCGCGATGTCATCGATAAAAAAGGCGTTGAGCAGGTTTTTGGCGTGCTGCGTGCCGAGTTCATCGAAGAACCAACCAACTGGAGCCGTCGTTACAAGGCGAATCTCGAAAAACTTGCTTCGGGCGATGTCGTGAAAGTCTCTGAGGTTGTTCGCGACCTTTGGCGTCGCGATCAAGACCGTGGCCTGTCAGCCGGTGAGAAGCGCATGCTCGTCAAGGCTCGTCAAATTCTTGTCTCTGAGCTAGCGCTGGCTAAAAAGACCGACGAAGAGAAGGCTTCTGCCTTGCTCGACGAGGTTCTAGCCTCCTAAAGATTGGTGGCGTCATGTCCACACGCTCAATTGCGATTATTCTCGTGGCTGCTGGCCAAGGCGAACGCCTTGGCGCCGGTGTGCCAAAAGCCCTAGCGACTATATCTGGCGAAACTCTCTTGGCGCATTCGGTTCGCGCAGCACTTTCGGTTGAAGGCATTGAACAACTCGTAATCGCGGCTCCAGATGCGCACCTCGAAGAGTTTGCAGCAATCATTCAGTCTGTTTCAGAAAGACTTGCCTCACTGATTCCGGTAAAAATTGTGGCTGGCGGTGAAACCCGACAAGCCTCGATTGCCAAGGCGGTGGCGGTTTGCGATGCGCTCACCGAGTGCATCCTCGTTCACGACGTTGCACGTGCACTTGCTCCTGTCGAACTCTTCGAGCGCGTTGCCGATGCGGTTGTGCAGTCGGCAGCCGGAGTGGTGCCGGTGATGCCGGTTTCTGACACCATCAAGTTGCTCAAAGACGGCCTCGTGTCTGACACCGTCGATCGCAGTGTTTTAGGTGCGGCACAAACTCCACAAGGCTTTCCTGCTCAAGGTTTGCGCGCGGTTTATGCCAACGCCGAGGCAGAATTCACCGATGATGCCGCGCTTTACCAGAGCGCTGGCGGCAGTGTCATTCACATTCCCGGCGACGCAGCGGCGTTCAAGGTAACCACCCCCGAAGACTTGCGCAGGGCCGAATCTTTGATCGAGAGAGAATTTCGAACTGGCATCGGCACCGACACTCACCGCTTCAGCGACGACCCAGAGGTGCCGCTTTATTTGGGAACCATCGTCTGGGAGGGCGAGCCGGGTCTAGAAGGCCACTCAGATGGCGACGCGATCAGCCACGCAATTGTCGACGCACTTCTTTCTGCAGCCAGCCTCGGCGACATCGGCTCGAACTTTGGTGTCGACCGACCAGAGTTTGCCGGCGCAAATGGTTCGGTGTTTTTGATTGAAACCAAACGGATGCTCGAAGCCGTCGGCTATCGCATCGAAAACGTCTCGTGCCAGCTGATTGGCGACCGACCTAAGGTTGCACCTAAGCGTCATCTCGTTCAGGTTGCCCTAACCGAACTGCTCGATGCTCCGGTTAGTCTTTCGGCTACCACTACAGACGGTCTCGGTTTTCTCGGAAACGCCGAAGGTGTGGCTGCGGTTGCCACCGCGATGATTAGCCGTCGCAAAGTTAGGCTTTAGCCCGTGGCACTTCAAATTTTCGATTCGAAATTGCAGAGCATCCGAGCTTTCTCGCCTCTAGAAGCGGGCAAGGTGTCACTTTACGTGTGCGGCCCGACTGTGCAATCTGCACCTCACGTTGGGCATCTTCGCAGCGCCGTCGCCTTCGACCTCGTCGCCCGCTGGTTGAGGCTTGGGCACGGCCTCGATGTGCGCATGGTTCGCAACGTCACCGACATCGACGACAAGATTTTGGTGAACGCAGCCGAGCAGGGTGTCGATTGGCAGGCTCTCGCGCGCGACGTTGAAGAGGTTTTTAACCAGGTTTATGAATCGATTAACGCGAGCGTAGAGTTGCGCCCTCACGCTACCGATCACATCGCCGACATGATCGAACTCATCGAGCTTTTAATTAGCCGCGGTCATGCCTATGCGGCGACCGACGGCAGCGGCAACGTGTTTTTCGACGTCGGTTCGTGGCCGAACTACGGTGAGCTCACCAATCAGAAGCTCGAAAACCTCGAGGGAGAGGCCGATGCATCGCACGGTCGCAAAAACCCTCACGACTTCGCTCTCTGGAAGTCCACCAAGGCCGACGAACCAGAATCAGCAGCTTGGCCGTCACCCTGGGGCAAGGGCCGTCCAGGCTGGCACATCGAGTGTTCGGCGATGACCCGCGCGATTCTGGGTGAAAAGTTCGACATTCACGGTGGCGGGCTCGATTTGCGTTTTCCGCACCACGAAAACGAACTCGCTCAATCGCGCGCGGCAGGCTTTGAGTTCGCCAATTATTGGATGCACAACGGCCTGGTCACAGTCGGTGGGCAGAAGATGTCAAAGAGCCTCGGCAACGGCGTCAGCGTGGAAGAGCTTTTTGAGCAGGGCAATGCAAACGCCATTCGCTACTGGCTTGGCTCGGCTCACTACCGCACCACCCTCGACTATTCGCCAGAAAACATTGCCGATGCGGTTGGCGCGATGTCGCGCATCCAGAACTTTGTTAAGCGCGCGTCGGCAAAGTCTTCGACTTGGCAAAAATTCAGCGCAGATGCTCTGCCGCAGCCATTCGTCTACGCGATGAACAACGACTTTGGTGTGCCTGCGGCTCTCGCAGCTCTTCACGACAGCGTGCGTTCGGGCAACGCCGCGCTCGACTCGGGTGGAGACGTGGCCCCGCACCTTGCATCGGTTCTCGCCATGCTCGAAGTGCTTGGACTCGCCGTCGATGAAGCGCTAGAGGTCGACGAAGAGTTAGCTGCTCGGGTAGGCTCACTCATTGAACAACGTCGCGCTGCTCGCGACAATAAAGACTTCGCTTTGGCAGATCAGATCAGAGACGAATTGCAACAGATGGGTGTCAGCATCGAAGACACACCAACTCAAACGACATGGAGTTTAAATGGCTAAGCCAGGGCGCCCGGGCGCATCGAAGAAAAAGGGCGGCCGCGTCGGCACCGGCGGTAACGGACGCCAGGCGCTAGAGGGCAAGGGCCCAACTCCAAAGGCTGAAGACCGCAAGGGTCACAAGGCTTTTCGCGACAAGAACGCTGCGGCAAGACGCGCAACGTCTAGTGCTGCCGTAACCACCGGTCGCAAGGGTGAGTTTCTCGC
>WLFI01000048.1 GCA_009703845.1 Actinomycetota bacterium | reverse complement strand
GACGTCTGGCCACTGGGAGTTGATTTGGGACAGCACCCACGAAACCCCGCCGGTTAAGTTTTCGAAGCACAAGGCCCACTCGAAACTTCTCGTTGGCCCCACATCCATGCTGGTCTTTAGAGCCGAATAGGCCAATAGCCGCCGAATAATCGCTAAGTTTGGTTTATGACCAGCGAGATTTCATACCGTCACAATAACCCGATTGGCCGCTTGCCGATTTTGAACGTCGAGCCAACCGTTGAAGCGGGTCGATGGGCCGCCAAGGCCTTTGTCGGTGAAGTGATCCCTTTTTCTGCCGTTTCATTTCGCGAAGGTCACGATGCTCTCGGCGTTGAACTGCTGCTCACAAACCCAAAAGGTGACCTCAGCATCAAGCGGATGCACGCTGGAGCAGCCGGAACGGATAGTTGGCACACCGCGGTTCAACTCGAAGATCAGGGTCTGTGGAAATTTCAGATTCGCGCATTCTCAGACGAGTACGAGACCTGGCATCACAACACCGAGGTAAAGCTCGCGGCCGGAGTTGACGAAGAGCTGATGATGCTCGAAGGTGTAGCGCTGTTCACCAGAGCCGCTGCCGAAAAAGATCGCAAAAAGGCCAATGCCAAAGAACTTGTTCAGGCAGCCGAAGTTTTGGCAGACCAGAGCCACAGCCCGTCGGCCCGATTCGCCGCGGCGTTGAACGTGAAGCTGCTCAAGGCGATTGCCGAGCATCCGGTTAGAGCGCTCGAGACTCTTAGTGAAACCTATGAAATCAACTGTGAGCGCACGCTAGCCGGCGCCGGCGCTTGGTATGAATTCTTTCCACGCAGCGAAGGCGCAAAGTACGACAGCAAGACCAAGACTTGGAAGTCTGGCACTTTCAAAACCGCGACCAAATCTCTGGCTCGCGTTGCCGAAATGGGCTTCGACGTGCTGTATCTGCCGCCCGTGCATCCGATTGGTGAGGCCTTCAGAAAAGGCCCGAACAATTCACTAAACGCAGTTGGTCAAGATCCTGGCTCACCTTGGGCGATTGGTTCGACTGCTGGCGGGCACGACACCATTCACCCAGACCTGGGCACCGAAAAAGACTTTGCCGCGTTCGTGAAGGCTGCGGGCGCCCTAGGTATTGAGATAGCGATGGATCTGGCCGTTCAGGCCAGCCCCGACCATCCGTGGGTTCAAACCAACCCGGAGTGGTTCACCACCCGTGCCGATGGGTCAATTGCTTATGCCGAGAACCCACCGAAGAAATACCAAGATATCTACCCGGTGAATTTCGACAACGACCGCGAGGGCATCTACCAAGAAATTTTGCGAGTGGTCAAACACTGGATCTCGCTCGGCGTGAAGATTTTCAGAGTCGATAACCCACACACCAAACCGGTGAACTTTTGGGAATGGCTCATTGCCGAAATAAACGCCGAGCACCCAGACGTGATTTTCTTGGCCGAGGCGTTCACTCGCCCAGCCATGATGCACACCCTGGGCAAGGTTGGTTTTCAACAGAGCTACACCTACTTCACCTGGCGAAACACTCCGGCTGATTTGCGCGATTACCTGCTCGAGCTTTCGCGCGAAACCGCGGCCTATTTCAGGCCGAACTTTTGGGTGAGCACACCAGACATTCTCACCCAGTACCTGCAATACGGCGGCCGCCCAGGTCACAAGATTCGTGCAGCTTTGGCGGCCATGTCGACCCCGTCTTGGGGTCTCTATGCCGGTTATGAATTGGTTGAGTCGGTTGCCCGCCCGGGCGCCGAAGAACACATTGACTCTGAGAAGTATGAATACAAAGTGCGCGACTGGGATGCCGCCGAGCAAAGTGGCCGGTCAATCGCCTCATACGTTGCCAAACTAAACCACATCAGGCGCGACCACCCGAGCCTTGGGCAACTTCGCAACATAGAGTTTCACCACAGTGATGACGGGGCGTTTCTGGTTTTCTCGAAGCACATCAGCGCAGAGCACAGCTTTACGGGTGAAGCCGACACGATTCTTGTTGTCGTAAACACCGACCCCCACGCGGTGCGCGAAACTACCGTGCGCCTCGACCTAACCAAACTGGGTTTGCCAGCCGAGGCCAACTTTGAAGTTCAAGATTTGATTACCGGAGAGCGATATCACTGGAGCTCGAACAACTTTGTTCGACTCGATGCCTTCGATGAGCCAGCCCACATTCTTCATGTGGTCAGAACGAAGAAGAAGTAGATGGCAAAGAAGACTCCTCTGCTGCCACCAATTGGTGAGTACGAGCGCGATCGCGTTTCGAACGGCAGCCATCACAACCCGCACGCAACCCTGGGAGTGCATCCGGTTGACGGTGGCGGATGGGCCATTCGCGCACTACGCCCAATGGCGAAATCGGTGAGCGTTGTTCTAAAAAGCGGCAAAGAGGTTTCACTAACTCACATTTGGAACGGCATTTGGGACGGTTTCGTTGATTCGAAGTCGGTACCCGATTACCGAATCAAAACCACATACTTACAGGATGGCAAGTCCACCGAGTGGCTGGCCGATGACCCTTATCGACACCTGCCAACCATCGGCGAACTTGATCTGCATTTAGTAGCCGAGGGTCGTCACGAAGAACTCTGGAACGCGCTCGGTTCACACGTTCTTTCGATTAAGGGTGATCTGGGGATTAGCCGCGGCACGTCTTTCAAGGTTTGGGCACCAAATGCCGAAGCAGTTCGCGTCGTCGGAGACTTCAACCACTGGAGTGGCGTTGCGCACTCGATGCGCGTTATGGGCAGTACCGGCGTGTGGGAGCTTTTCATTCCGGGAATCGAAGCCGGCAGCGCATACAAGTATGAAATCTTGACCAAACAGGGTCACTGGATAAAGAAAATTGACCCAATGGCAAGGGCAACCCAGGTGCCGCCAGACACCGCTTCGATTGTCACCGAGTCAACCCACGCTTGGAAAGATAAAACGTGGATGTCCGTCCGGGCCAAGCGCGACGCTCTGAGCTCGCCAATGAGCATCTATGAGCTGCATGCGGGGTCTTGGAAGCACGCGATGAACTACCGCGAACTTGCCGACGAGCTGATTCCCTATGTGCAGCAACTTGGCTTCACCCACGTCGAATTTATGCCGCTTGCCGAGCACCCGTATGCACCATCCTGGGGCTACCAGGTGACCGGCTACTACGCCCCAACTTCTCGATTCGGCAGCCCAGACGACCTTCGCTACCTAATCGACAAGCTTCACCAAGCTGGCATCGGCGTAATTCTCGACTGGGTTCCAGCGCACTTTCCGAAAGATGACTGGGCGCTAGCTAGATTCGACGGTCAGGCACTCTATGAGCATGCCGACCCGAGACGCGGCGAGCATCCAGACTGGGGCACTTACATCTTCGACTTCGGTCGAACCGAAGTGCGCAATTTCTTGGTAGCCAATGCGCTCTACTGGCTCGAGGAGTTTCACATCGACGGCCTGCGCGTCGACGCAGTGGCATCGATGCTCTACCTCGACTACTCGCGCGAAAACGGTGAATGGTTGCCGAACGAATTCGGTGGCCGCGAAAATCTAGACGCGATTCGCTTCATGCAAGAAACCAACGCAACTGCCTACCGACGCAACCCGGGAATCATGATGATCGCCGAAGAGTCAACATCTTGGGGTGGAGTCTCGGCCCCAACCGATGGCGGTGGGCTCGGTTTCGGGTTCAAGTGGAACATGGGTTGGATGAACGACACCCTCAAGTACATCGAGAAAGACCCGATGTACCGAAAGCACCACCACGGCGAACTCACCTTCTCGATGCTCTACGCGTACAACGAGAAATTCGTTCTTCCAATCAGCCACGACGAAGTCGTTCACGGCAAGGGTTCACTTCTAGCCAAGATGCCGGGTGACCGTTGGCAGCAGCTCGCGAACGTTCGCGCCTATCTGGCCTACATGTGGGCGCATCCGGGTAAACAACTTTTGTTCATGGGTAGCGAATTCGGTCAGCCATCCGAGTGGAATCAAGAACGCGGTCTGGACTGGTGGATTCTAGAGCAGCCGACCCATCAGGCTCTGCAGTCAATGGTTTCGACCCTGAACCGGGTTTATCTCGAGAATGCCGCCTTCTGGCAACTCGATCACGACCCAGCCGGTTTTGTGTGGATCGACGGCGGCAACGCCGATGCAAACTTGCTCAGCTTTTTGCGCGTTGATAAGGCCGGAAACCAGATAGCTTGCGTGATCAACTTCGCTGGGCAGCCGCACCACAACTTCAACCTCGGGCTACCGCGCGCGGGCAAGTGGAATGAGATTTTGAACACGGATGCCGTCGAATATGGTGGCTCGGGCGTCGGAAACTTTGGTTCGGTTGAAGCATCAGGCCCTGGCTCACACGGCCAGCCTCACTCAGCGACCATCAGCGTGCCTCCCCTGGCCGCTGTTTGGTTCAAGCCTGCAAACTAGTAGAGCAGAGTAGCTAGTCGTCGCCTCGCGGCGGCAAGATCTGCGTTGGCAGGATCGATTACCGCAAACAATTCAACGATGTGCTTTCTGATCGTCTCGCGGTCATCGAAGCGCTGCTCAAAAGCATCGAGCAACGCGTCAAAAGCAACCTTGACGTTCGATGTTGAAACTTGGATGTCGGCCCAGGCGAGCAATTCGTCGAGCCCTGTTGGCGGCTGGTCTGAAATCTTGTCGAAATCTGCGTCTGCGGTGCGCTTTAGTAACTTCACCTGTGCCAAGCCAGCCATTGCTAGGTCGTCTCTCGGGTTTTCACGAAGCGCCTGTTCATAAACCGCAATCGCGCCGTCGTAATCTTCGGCCTCGATCAGTTCAAACGCCTTCTGGTGAAGGGGCGGTAACTGCACCTCGGCCGCTTCGGTCGACACCTCGGCTTGGCCAGTGACCCCGTTTTCACTGGCCACTTCGAGAACGCGCGCGAAAATTTGCTCAATCACCTCGGCTGATTGTTCCCCTTCGAATAGCGGAACAGGCTGCCCCTTAACTACGGCCACCACCGTTGGAGCGCCTTTGATGCCGAACGCCTGCCCGACCCGCTGTTCGATTTGCGCATCGATACGAGCGAGAATCAGCCGACCATCCAAGTTTTCGATAGCGGCACGTAGCCGGTCACTAATCGCCATGGTGCGAACCGAATCGGCGTGAAATTCAAGAATCACCGGTACCGATGTAGATAAATCGAGCACGGTCTTTAGGCTTTGTTCGGTGCAGTCCTGAACGAGAGCCGCAACCGCAATGCGCGCAGTTGAGTGGGCGGATGTCGCATCCGGAGTCGCCCCTGCGTCAGGCCCCTTCTTCAGGGTAGACAAGTCGTATGCGCCATTTAGCGAAGACACTAGAGCCCCTTTACGGCTAGTAGACCCTGGGTTACGCCCAGCAAAGTTGTTTTCTCGTCGGCGGATAGTGGTGGAACGTAAAAGACCATCATGTTGCCATAGGTGCTTCGAACGCCCTTGACTGAGCCTGCTGTGCCGAGCAAAATTTTCTCGTTACCCGAGACCGTTACGCCCGAACCGGCCTTGATCGGCTTGATGGTGTAATCGTCTTTCATGTAAACCGCAACCAGAGCACCACCAGAGGCAGTCGAAAGCGATAGCACCTTTGAAGAGCCTAGGAAGTGCTTGAACTTGATCTTGGCCTTGGTCAGCTTCTGCACCTGCGCCTGCTCTAGAGCAGAGACGTCGGCGTAGTACTTGTCGTTCTCTAGATTGAATAGCCCGAAGTGCTCGCTCAACGCTCCCTTGTCGATGACATCACCGTATGTTGGCGGAAGTTGACGAGGCACAACCTTCAGGTAGGCAGAGTCAGATGCCACAGGAATAGCGCCTGCATCGGCTGCCGCAACCGGAGGAAGTGCTGCACCGGGCACGAGAGAAATCACATAGCTGACTTTGTATTGGGTTCTTGGCGAACTCTGTGACATCACCAGCATCTGCGGCAGCTTATTGTCTTCTGCATCGGTAACAACCATCAGTGTTCGTGGCCAAATATTTGACGCCGCCGGCAAAGACCACGTGATGCGTTCTTCGATTGGAGGTAACGCCTCGTTCTTGGACGATTTCGACATTAGGTAGTAATAAGTCGTTCGCATTTGCTGCGCAGCGCCTTCGAATCTTGATTCCAACATCGCCTTGTC
>WLFI01000047.1 GCA_009703845.1 Actinomycetota bacterium | reverse complement strand
CACAAGCGTCGTGACCCGGATGTTCCAAACCAAGTGACCGCTCACGAACTTGTCGGTGATGTTGCCGGCCGCACCTGTTTGCTCGTCGATGACATGATCGACACCGCCGGTACCATTGTTGCCGCAGCTGCTGCCTTGAAGAAGAATGGCGCTGCTCGCGTAATCGTGGCTGCCACTCACGCAATCTTCTCTGACCCTGCAGTCGAGCGACTTTCGAGCGAGGCAGTGGACGCGGTAGTAGTGACCAACACCCTGCCGGTCGGCCCAGACAAGCAGTTTGCCAAGCTCGAGGTTCTTTCGATTGCACCGCTCATCGCCAAGGCAATCAGCGCTGTGTTCGACGACGACTCGGTTAACTCACTCTTTCCAGGTCACGCCTAAGCCCTAGTTCACGAACCGACGAGTCGGCTGGCTTGAACATGGCGAAAGACAAAACCACCCAGAAAATCGGCCTTGTCGGCGCCATCGCCATTGGACTTGCTTCGATGCTTGGCGCTGGAGTGTTTGTTGTTTTTCGCGAAACCTTCGCCATCTCGGGTTCACTTTTTCTCGCCGCGATAGGCCTGGCCGCGCTGGTCTCGGTGCTCAATGCCGCGAGCGTTTATCAACTAGCCAAGCGCATCAGCCGCCCCGGCGGCATTTACACATATTCACGCGAAATGGTGAACCAGCCAACATCATTTGTCGCAGGTTTTGCATTCGTTTTCGGCAAAATCGGTTCGATTGCGGCCATCGCGCTGGTGGTTCAGGAATATCTCACTCCCGAACTGAAGTTTTGGCCGGCCGCCGCCGCCATTGCCGTGCTCACCCTGATCAACATTTCTGGCATAAACCGAACCGCCGCCGTTGCCGCCGTTCTAGCGACCACCACCACGCTGTTCTTCGTAGTCATTCTGACCTCGGCCGTGCTACCCGCGGCATCGGTGAGCGCGCAACCCGTGGCCGAGGTGTTGAGTGCAGCGGGTGGCTCGAGCTTTGCGCAGCTGGTCAGCGCAGCATCCGTGATGTTTTTCGCCTTCGCCGGATACGCGCGAGTGGCAACGCTTGGCGACGAGGTTCGCGACCCGAAGCGCAACATTCCGCGAGCCATAGTGATCACGCTGACCGTGGTGACTTTGCTGTACTTCGGCCTCGCTCAAACCCTGCTGACCCAATTGGGCTTAAGTCTCGGGTTTGTCGAAGCACCATTTGTCGCGCTCACCGCACTGATCGCCCCGTGGATGCCCGGCTGGCTGGTCATTGGCGTGGCAGCGGCTGCCGGCCTAGGTTCGATGCTCGCGTTACTCGCGGGAGTTTCTCGCACCGCCGCAACCATGGCCGAAGACGGCGAGTTGCCGCCGATGCTCAGCCGCAGAAACCGAGCTGGCGCACCTTGGCTTGCCGAAGTGATTGTCGGGGCAGGTGCGATTGCGCTCTTGTTCGTCGGTGAGCTCAGTTGGGTCATCGGGTTCTCGTCGTTCTCGGTTCTGCTCTACTACGCGATTGGCCACCTAAGTGCCTGGTTGATTCCAGAAATCGGCGCGGCTGTGCGAGTGGTTGCTTTTGTCGGCTTTGGTTTGTGTGCGCTACTAGCTGTGGCAGTGCCCGGGCCAGCGGTTTGGGTGAGCGTCTTGATACTCGCAGCCGCACTGGCAGTGCGTTGGCTTGCGCGAGGGTTGATTAGCCGAGCCTAGACAAGTTAGACTTGTGCAGAACTACGGCGAGGGTTGAGAGCGAAAAGCTTGAAACCGTAATCGACGGGGCAACCGGCTTAGGCCTTATCCTCGCGTGAACACGCTTGAGTTGATAGCAAAACACTAAACATCAGGTGAAAACCTGGATTGGATAAATCATGTCTGAAGCAACAATGGTTGCCGAACTTCGCACCTCTTTCGGTAAGGGTGCAGCGCGCAAGTCGCGTGCAGCCGGCCGCACCCCTGCAGTGATCTACGGTCACGGCAGCGACCCACGCCACATCACCCTTCCAGCTCGCGAGCTAGCACTTGTGCTTCGCCACAAGAACGCTGTTATCGACCTACTAATCGACGGCAAGAACGAGTCGGTTCTTGTAAAGAGCGCCACCAAAGACGTAGTCACCCAGGTCATCGAGCACGTTGACCTAGTAACCATCGTCAAGGGCGAGAAGGTTCACGTTGAGGTTCCAGTTCACGTTGTTGGTGAGTCGCTAAGCGGTACCACCATCGATCTAGAGCACAAGACCGTGAAGCTTCTAACCGAAGCCAACAACATTCCTGAGTATGTAGAGGCTGTCTTCAACAAAGAAGGCGCTGGCTTCCACCTACTTGCAAAAGACATCAAGCTTCCTGCTGGTGTTGCACTCGACCTACCTGAAGACGAGCTAATCGCTTCGGTAATCGCAACCGCTGCTGGCCAGTCTGAAGAGCCAGCCGTAGAGGCAGTAGCAGCCGCTGAGTAATTCGCCTTATCTCGTAGTCGGGCTCGGTAACCCCGGGCCCGGCTACGCGGGCAACCGCCACAATGTCGGCCAAATGGTTCTCGACATTCTGGCGCAACGAGTCGGGGTCTCGTTCAAATCACACAAAACCAATTCGGTCATCGCCGAAACACGCCTTGGCGTTGGCGGGCCGAAGGTAATTTTGGCCAAGCCGCTGTCATTCATGAACACCAGCGGCGGGCCTGTCGCTGGGCTGGCAAAATTCTTCGACGTTAGCCCGAGCCACATCATCGTGGTTCACGATGAGCTAGACATCCCCGTTCACGACGTTCGCCTCAAGCAGGGCGGTGGTCATGCGGGTCACAATGGGCTGCGCGACATCATCTCTGCCATCGGCACCACCGACTTCATTCGAATTCGCGTTGGCATCGGCCGCCCTCCGGGTCAGCAAGAAGTTGCAGATTTTGTGCTCAAGAATTTTTCGAGCACCGAGCGCAAAGATCTCGACCTAACCCTCGAAACCGGCGCAGACGCCATCGAGGCCGTTTTGGTCGACGGTCTGGCCGCTGCCCAGCAGAAGTATCACGGCGCATAAACCCAAACACCCCGCGCAACTTACACTTGAGGGGTGGATAGCAAACGACTCCCTGAGGCCCTTTCGCGCCTTGTCGTGCAAATTTCTGAAAGTTATCCAATCGCGGCACTCCAATCGAAGCTCGCTGCCAAGCGTTTAGATCTGCTGGCACCGGCCGGTGCTCATGCCGCAGTTGTCGCACTTTTGGCGAAACTTCGCGGCGAAAAACAACTCAGCGCCGTGCAACTTGTCGTTGTGGCAACCGGTCGAGAAGCAGAAGATGTTGCGGCAGCCCTTCGCAATCTGGTCGACGATCTTGAACTGCTCGAGTTTCCGTCTTGGGAAACCCTGCCGCACGAGCGCCTGAGCCCAAGCCCCGAGACCGTGGGTAAGCGCCTGAAGGTGCTCACTCGTTTGCACGAGCTTTCAATCTCGGATGCTCCGCCGACGCACCCCGTCATCGTGCTCGCCTCGGTGCGAGCGGTTCTTCAACCCGTCGTTGCCCACCTCGGTGATCACCCGCCACTGCGGCTCAAGAAGGGCAGCGACTATTGGCTGCCTGAGCTGACCCTCAAGCTTGTCGAAATGGCATACCAGCGCGTCGATATGGTGACCAAGCGCGGAGAGTTTGCCGCTCGCGGAGGCATCCTCGATATTTTTCCAACCACCTCAGAGCACGCCGTTCGCCTCGAATTCTTTGGCGACGAACTTGAAGAAATTCGTGAGTTTTCGGTAGCCGATCAGCGCTCTCTAGTTCGCGAGGCTGGTTCGCAGCACATTCAGGGCGTCGACATTTACCCCGCGCGCGAACTCATCATCACGCCGAGCGTGGCGAACCGTGCGCGACAGATGCAATACGAGTTTCCGAACCTGTCGACGATGCTCGCCAAAATTGCCGAAGGTATTCCGGTTGAGGGCATGGAGTCGCTCGCGCCGGCTTTGGTCGACGCGATGGTTCCGTTCACCGATTACCTGCCGGCCGACGCGCTGGTCACTCTGCTCTCGCCCGAAAAGGCTGCCGCCAGAGCCACTAGCTTGGCCGAAACCAACGAAGAGTTCTTGCATGCCGCCTGGGATGCCGCGATCGAAGGCGCAACTGCCCCGATCGACCTGAGTGCCGGTGGTTTTGTCGACCTGCCGGCCTTCGTGGCGACCTTGCAAAAGCGTCAACTTTTCACCGTCACGCAGTTTCCGGCCGACGATGACACTCAGATCAACCTGAATATTCTCGACATCCCCGTTTTCACCAACGCCGACACCGCGGTTTTGCCCTGGCTCGAAGACCAAAGTGCAAATGGTCAGCACATCGTTGTAACCGCCCAGGGTCACGGAACCGCCGAGCGCATCGGTGAAGTTCTTGTCGCTGCGGGACTGAAGGCAACCTTTGTCGCCGAGATTCCAGACCGACTAAACCCTGAAACGGTCTACCTGACCCAGTCGAACCTGCGCAAGGGCTTTGCCGTGCCTGGCGCGAACCTAATCGTGATTACCGACCACGAGTTCTATGGCAAGAGTGCTACCTATGTAAATCCGCAGGTTCGCAAGTTGGCTTCAAAACGCGGCCAGGCTGTCGACCCGCTAACGCTCAAGAGCGGTGACTATGTGGTTCACGAAATTCACGGAATCGGCCGCTTCAAAGAGCTCGTCACCCGCCGCACCGGCATTGGCCGCCAACAGCACGACCGCGAGTTTTTGCTCATCGAATATGCGCCATCCAAGCGTGGCCAGCCAAACGACACACTCTTCGTTCCAACCGATCAACTCGATCTACTCACTCGCTATGTCGGCGGTGAGGCGCCCGTGCTCAGCAAGATGGGTGGAACCGACTGGGCAAACGCAAAGGGTCGCGCTCGCAAGGCTGTGCGCAAGATTGCCATCGATTTGGTCAAGCTCTACTCGGCTCGCATGAAATCGCAGGGTCACGCTTTCGGCCCCGACACCCCGTGGCAGCGCGAACTCGAAGAGGCCTTCGCGTTTGTCGAGACGCCAGACCAGCTTTCGACCATCGAAGAAGTCAAGCGCGATATGGAGCGCTCGATTCCGATGGACCGCCTGCTGGCCGGAGACGTCGGCTATGGCAAAACCGAGGTCGCCCTTCGAGCCGCGTTCAAGGCGATTCAAGACGGCAAACAGGTGGCCATGCTCGTGCCAACCACCCTGCTGGTTCGCCAGCACACCGAAACCATTCGCGGCCGTTTTGCCGGGTTCCCGGTCACCGTGAAGGCGCTCTCACGCTTTCAGTCGGCCAACGAGTCGAAAGAAACCATCGAGGGCCTAGAAACCGGCGCAGTCGACATGGTCATCGGCACCCACCGCCTGCTCAGCGGCAACGTCAAGTTTCGCAATCTCGGTCTCATCATCATCGACGAAGAGCAGCGCTTTGGCGTTGAGCACAAAGAAAAGCTCAAAGACCTAAAACACAACGTGGATGTTCTCTCGATGTCTGCCACGCCAATACCTCGCACGCTCGAGATGGCTGTGACGGGCATCCGCGAAATGTCAACTCTGGCTACGCCGCCCGAAGATCGGCACCCGATTTTGACCTATGTCGGCGGATACAGCGAGAAGCAAGTGGCTGCCGCCATTCGTCGCGAGCTAATTCGTGAGGGTCAGGTGTTTTTCGTGCACAACCGCGTCGAAACCATCGACAAGTGTGCTGCCGATTTGGCCGAGCTCGTGCCCGAAGCCCGCATCGCGGTTGCCCATGGGCAGATGAGCGAGTCGGCGCTCGAGCAAGTGGTGATCGATTTCTGGGAAAAGCGTTTTGATGTGCTGGTTTCGACCACGATCATCGAAACCGGAATCGATATTCCGAATGCCAACACCCTGATTGTTGATCGTGCCGAGCGATTTGGCCTGAGCCAGCTGCATCAGATTCGCGGTCGCGTGGGCCGCAGCCGCGAGCGCGCCTATGCCTACTTCTTCTACGACCCGAGCAAGCCGCTAACCGACCTGGCACACGACCGCCTTGCGACGATTGCCGCCAATAACGAGCTAGGCGCGGGCATGCAGGTGGCGCTCAAAGACCTCGAAATTCGCGGCGCAGGCAACCTGCTCGGGGGAGAGCAGTCTGGGCATATCGCGGGCGTCGGTTTTGATCTTTACCTGCGCATGATCGGTGAGGCTGTTGCCGATTTCAAGGGCGAAAAGACCGATTCACCCGCCGAGCTCAAGCT
>WLFI01000046.1 GCA_009703845.1 Actinomycetota bacterium | reverse complement strand
TCTCGGATGCGCAAACAAGCCATCGCGGCTATCGCTCTAGTTGCCCTCGCCTTCGTTTCGTTTTCGGGCTCCGCCGTGGCCAGATCTCAAAGTTGGCCAGGCACCGACTGGCAGGTGGTTTCGTGCGATGTTGGCCAGGGCGATGCCACGGTCATCCGCTCTTCGAATCAAACGATGTTGATTGATGTTGGAAGGGACCCCGAACCCGTAGCCAATTGCCTCAAAAACCTCGGCGTTTCACGAATCGATGTCTTGTTGCTAACTCACTTCGACGCCGATCACGTCGGAGGCCTTGCCGGCGTGCTAGACCACGTGCAAGTGAGAGAGGCTCTGATCAGCCCTTTCGACGATGAAAGACCGATGGTTGCCGTCTCCCTCGGCCGGCTTGCACAGTCCAAAGTCTCGGTTTCGACGGCAGAGGTCGGTGACCGGGGCAGGCTCGGAGATGCAGATTGGGTGGTTGCTGCACCAGAACCTAGAGCTGCCGGGGCTGAAGACAGCAACGATGCCAGCGTGATACTGAGGGTCGAAACGCGCCAGTGGCTCTTGCTTGCTTTTGCCGATGCCGGAGAGAGGGCGCAAATGCGAACCGTGCGATTGCGAAACTCCCTGCTCAACCGAACGGCTGGCAAGCCGCTCATCGTGAAAGTTAGCCACCACGGGTCGGCCGATCAATACGCCGAACTGTTTGAAGACCTTAGACCCGAGGTCGCATTGATTTCGGTGGGGGAGTCAAATAGCTACGGGCATCCGACAAAACGAGCGCTAGAAATCTTCGAAAAGGCCGGTTCGGCAATCTTTCGTACTGATCAGCAAGGAGCGGTTGCTCTGACTTTAGTCGATGGTTCGTTGAACGTCTTGACCGAACGCGAAAGATAAGGTTATTCAGTGAGTTCAGCGAAGCAAGTGCAATGGAGACGGGCGCAGCCCGCACCCATCATGCTCATTTCAGGTGCTGAACAGTACTTTGCGAGTGTTGCCACTCGCTCGATCAGAGACCAACTTCGAGAAAAGTACGCTGACTTAGAAATCAGCGAGCTAAACGCAAGCGACTATCGAACCGGCCAGCTTCTAAATCTTGCCAGCCCGTCACTATTTGCCGAACCTCGGCTCATTCTCATCGATGACGCTGACCGCTGCACCGATGAATTCATCGAAGATGGCAAGGCCTATTTGCAAAACCCCGCGGCAGACACCTTTGTTCTGATTCGCCACCACGCCACCAGCGTTCGCGGAAAGGCGCTGCTCGATGCAATTCGCGCGAGCGAACAAGCCATCGAAGTAGTTTGTCCAAAGTTTGACAAAGATTACACGCGCACAGATTTTCTCAACGGGCATTTTCAAGACGCGGGCAGAAAGATCTCGGCTGGGGCAATCAAGGCGCTGATTGACGCGTTTTCGGGTGAAGTTGCCGAGTTGGCTGCCGCGTGTAATCAACTTCTGGCCGACAACGAAGACACCATCACTCAAGAAATGGTCGACCAGAACTTTGCTGGTCGAGTCGAGACCAGTTCTTTCAAAATCGCTGACGCCGCTCTTGCAGGCAGGCCATCAGAGGCCTTGACCCTGCTTCGTCACGGCTTATCAACCGGTCTAGAGGCGGTTCCACTAGTTGCTGGGCTTGCCGTTCGTGTTCGGCTGCTGGCCAAAATGTCGGCCGATCCGCGAGCTACGCCGGTTTCACTCGGGGTCGCCTCTTGGCAGCTAAACAAGGCGCGTGCCGAATTGCAAGGATGGTCTGACGAAGCGCTTGGTAAGGCAGTGCAAATGGTTGCCGATGCCGACGCGGCCGCTAAGGGTGCCGAAAAAGACACCACGTATCGGCTTGAGCGTTTGATTCACTTCTTGGCGGTCAAGGGTAGAGAACTTTGACCAAGCGCTTTGGGGCTTGGCTGGCATTAGCAGCCGTTTTGATTTACGCTCTAGTGCTTCGTCCGCCTTTGGCTGCGGTCGGACCACTGCTACCGCTGATCGACCAAGACTTAGGTCTAAGCCTTGCTCAGCAGGGATTTCTCACTGCAATTCCAGTGTTCGCATTCGGCGTCGGCGCGTTTGCGGGGCCAGCCCTAGCCAAGCGACTGGGCTTAGAACGCTCACTATTCTGGCTACTTGCACTCCTCACGCTGGCCATGGCCATAAGGGGCTGGTTTGGCTTCACATCGCTAGTCATCGGCACCACCGTCGCCGGGCTCGCTATCGCGGTCTCGAATGTGCTTCTGCCGTCGGTAATTCGAGGGCGATTCGCAAAGCATGTTCCACAGGTCACAGCCCTCTTCACAACCGTTTTGGCCATCTCTGCAAGCGTCGCTGCGGCCAGCGCGGTGCCAATTGAAGCTGCACTTGGTAACTGGAATCTAACCCTGATGGTCTGGTTGGCCCCCGCCGCTTTGGCTCTTGCGCTCTGGAAGCTTGCGCTCAAAAACCCTGTTCAGAGCGAGCCATCTCCACATCAGTTCGAAACCCACGAAATGCGAGGTGTCTCGCGCGACTTTGGTTTGGTGCTGCGCTCGAGAGTAACCTGGGCAATCTTCGGATTCTTCGGCATTCAGTCGGCTGGTTTCTACGTCTTGTTGTCGTGGCTGCCTACCGTTCTCATCGAACGCGGATACACACCCGAGGCAGCTGGCTCGCTACTCGGCTTGGCAACCATCGTCGGCGTTCCAACCGGCCTGTTGCTGGCCAGCTCGTTTGCCAAAATCAAGAGACTTGATTGGTTAGCGCTGGCCGTTAGCCTCGTGACCTCTGTCGGTTTTCTCGCCCTTGAGCTGGAACAATCACTATTGGCCTGCATCTTGATAGGACTGGGCCAGGCAGCAACGTTCCCGCTATCTCTCACCATGATTAGCACCAAGGCAGACAAAGCAATCACACCGACCCTGTCTGCTACCTCTCAGGGTTTGGGGTACGTATTTGCGGGGATTGTCGCTTTTTCGATGGCCGGTATCCGAGAAGCAAGCGGCGGCTGGTCGGTTGGTATATGGATCATCTTTGCTCTAACTCTGGTTCAGGCTTTTTGCGGGTTCGCAGCGGATCGGGCAAAACCAATCAAAGCCGCCTAAGCACTTCGTACAAAAAAAACACCCCGAGAACAATCTCGAGGTGTTTTTTTAAGTTTCGATTTAGAGAGCGGAAACCTTCTTGGCGATAGCCGACTTGCGGTTCGCTGCCTGGTTCTTGTGAATAACGCCCTTCGAAACGGCCTTGTCGAGCTTCTTGGTTGCAACCGCTAGAGCTGCAGACGCTGCTGCCTTGTCTCCGTTGGCGGCAGCCTCTTTCGCTGCGCGAACAGCGGTCTTTAGCTCGCTCTTTACAGCCTTGTTACGCTCGGCGGCCTTGCGGTTTGTGCCAATGCGCTTCAACTGTGACTTGATGTTTGCCATGTTTCACTTTCAATTTTGGATTTTCACGTGGAAAACCCTCGAATGTTTTTTAGGGGGTTTTGGATGGAGACACTCATCCGCTACTGAAGTAAATGCTACCAGCACACACGGCTACAAGGCAACAAGTCGGGGGAGTTGTGCGAGAATAGTCAAGTTGCAATCGCAACCACCAACGCCACCGATACTCAACGAGGTTTAACTTGTCGCCACGCGCTAAGCGGAGTCTGGAGCCATCCAAGACCGACCCCTCGTTCATTCGCAACTTCTGCATCATCGCGCATATTGACCACGGCAAGTCGACACTCGCCGACCGTATGCTGCAACTAACCGGAGTAGTCGACGACCGCTCAATGCGCGCGCAATACCTCGACCGCATGGACATCGAGCGTGAGCGCGGAATCACCATCAAATCTCAAGCCGTGCGTATGCCATGGGAAGTCGACGGTCAAACCTTCGCACTAAACATGATCGATACCCCGGGTCACGTTGACTTCACCTACGAGGTATCCCGTTCGCTTGCCGCCTGTGAGGGTGCGGTTTTGCTGGTTGACGCGGCTCAGGGCATCGAAGCCCAAACCTTGGCCAACCTTTACCTCGCCATGGAGAACGATCTGACGATCATCCCAGTTCTAAACAAGATCGACCTGCCGGCTGCCCAGCCTGAGAAGTATGCCGAAGAGCTTGCCAACCTCATCGGCGGCAATCCAGAAGACTGCCTTCGCGTTTCGGGTAAGACCGGCATCGGCGTGGATGCACTGCTAGACAAAATCGTTGCCACCATTCCTAATCCGGTCGGTGACCCGAGCGCTCCAGCTCGAGCCATGATTTTTGACTCGGTCTACGACTCCTACCGCGGCGTAGTCACCTACGTTCGTATGGTCGACGGTTCGTTCTCGCCTCGCGAGCGCATTCAGATGATGTCAACCAAGGCCATTCACGAATTGCTCGAAATCGGAGTTTCATCGCCAGAGCCTGAGCCAACCAAGGGCCTAGGTGTTGGCGAAGTGGGCTACATCATCACCGGCGTGAAAGATGTTCGCCAGTCAAAGGTTGGTGACACGATCACCACCCAAGCCAAGCCGGCAACGGTTGCGCTCAAGGGCTACAGCGAACCTAAGCCGATGGTGTTCTCAGGCATTTACCCGATCGACGGCAGCGACTACCCAAACCTTCGTGAGGCCCTAGACAAGCTCAAACTTTCAGACGCCGCGCTGGTCTACGAACCAGAAACCTCGGTTGCCCTCGGCTTCGGCTTCAGATGCGGCTTCCTAGGTCTCCTGCACCTCGAAATCGTCACCGAGCGTCTTGAGCGCGAATTCGGCCTTGACCTCATCGCAACAGCACCATCAGTGGTCTACGAAGTCACCATGGAAGACCAAAAAGAGTTCACCGTAACAAACCCGAGCGAGTTTCCGACCGGCAAGGTGAAAAAGGTGCTCGAGCCTATGGTTCGCGCCACCATTCTGAGCCCTAAAGACTACGTCGGCACCATCATGGAGCTTTGCCAGGCTCGACGCGGCGTAATGATCGACATGCAGTACCTAGGCGAAGACCGAGTGCAGTTGCGCTACACCCTTCCGCTTGCCGAAATCGTTTTCGACTTCTTCGACCAGCTCAAGAGCCGAACCCAGGGTTATGGCTCGCTCGACTACGAAGAGGCGGGTTTGCAACAGGGCGACCTCGTCAAGGTAGACATTCTGCTTCAAGGCGACCAAGTGGATGCTTTCAGCGCCATCGTTCACCGCGAAAAGGCATATGCCTACGGTGTGATGATGACCGGCAAGCTTCGCGAGCTGATTCCTAGGCAGCAATTTGAAGTGCCGATTCAGGCCGCCGTTGGTTCTCGAATCATTGCTCGTGAGAGCATCCGTGCCATGCGCAAGGATGTTCTGGCCAAGTGTTACGGCGGTGACATCAGCCGAAAGCGCAAGCTACTCGAAAAGCAAAAAGAGGGTAAGAAGCGCATGAAGATGGTTGGCCGCGTAGAGGTTCCGCAAGAAGCATTCATTGCCGCGCTCTCATCAGACAGTGAGAAAAAGGGCGAGAAGAAGGGCAAGTAGTTGGCTGGCCCGCTGCCGATCGGCGAGGCTGTTCCCGCAGATGGCTCGCTTCCAGCATCCGTGCTTGAAAACTCTGCCAACAAAACCTTTCACGCCTATGTTCACGTGCCTTTTTGCAGGGTGCGCTGTGGTTACTGTGACTTCAACACCTATACCTCGGCAGAGTTGCCGGGTTATGGTCCAGGCGACTTCGTCGGCAATCTGCGCGCTGAGCTAGCCTTCTCTCAGCGAGTGCTTGAGAACGCCGGGCTAGCCAATCGCGAACTGTCTACCGTGTTCTTTGGCGGAGGCACACCTACCCAATTAGAGCCAACTCAGCTCACCGGTGCGCTTTCCTCACTCAGAGATGCGTTTGGCATAAAGGCCGATGCCGAGATCACCACCGAGGCGAACCCTGACAATGTAGACCATGCTTATCTGGCCACTTTGGCCACAGCTGGCTTCACACGCGTCTCATTCGGCATGCAGTCTGCCATTCCAGAGGTACTCAAGACGCTAGAGCGCACGCATAAGCCTGAGAATGTGCCATTTGCCGTGGGTGCTGCCAAGCAGGTGGGTCTAGGCACCTCGGTAGATCTCATCTATGGTGCTCCAGGTGAAACCATGGCGCAGTGGCAGCAAACCGTAGACAGCGCCTTGGAGCTAGAGACCGACCACATCTCTGCCTATGCGCTGATCGTGGAGCCCGGCACCAAGTTGGCTAGGCAGATTCGCTCAGGTGAGTTGACCGAGCCCGATGATG
>WLFI01000045.1 GCA_009703845.1 Actinomycetota bacterium | reverse complement strand
GTTGGCGACTGGCAGGGCAAGGCTGTTGCCGAGCGCCTAATCGCCGAGTCGATCGAGCGCTTCAAGGCCGAAGGTCACTAAAGCTTTCAAACGAAAAACCCCGTCGAGCGATCGGCGGGGTTTTTTCTTTAAGCGGATGCGCTACTCGCGCCAGCGGTTTATGGAGCGCTTGGGCGCCCGCCGTACTTGAACATCTCGCCCCAACGAATCGGGACGATACGAACCTCACGACCAGGTCGCGGAGCCTCGAGCATCATGCCGTTGCCATAGAAAATCACGATGTGGTACTTGTCGCCGTCGAAGTTTCCCGGTTCTTTCGTGTACCACATCAGGTCACCCGGCTGCAGTTGGTTTAGCGGAATCAGCTTCTTGGCGGCAGCCATGGTTCTGAACTGATTTGTTGCCGAGTGGGTGCCGATGTAGATTCCAGCAGCGGCATAAGAAGCCTTTGTGATGCCCGAGCAGTCCCAAACGTTTGGGCCAATGCCGCCGAGCACATAAGGCTCACCGAGTTGAGCCTTGGCGAAGTTGAACATTACTTCGACTTTGTCGGCGTTTGCATCGCCTACGTCATAAAGCTCTGGGGCTGTGGTGTCGGCGGTTCCGTTGGCTTGAGCACGCTCATCGGCCAAACCTTGCGCGCGTCGACGCTCTAGGTCTGCCGAGGTGTTTCTCAGGCTGGCCAGTTGCGCATAGAAGGTGCGGTTCAGTGCCTTGTTTTCGTCAACCTTGGCCTGCAGGGTGTTGGCCGCTGCCTGGGCTTCGGCATAAGCATCCTGAGCGATTTTTGCCTTCGCGGCTAGCTCTTCTTTAGCGGCACTGAGTTCGTCGGCCAAAGCCTGGGCATAGCGCTGCTTCTCGATCGAGCGCTGGTAGAGCTGGTCGCTCTGCTGCGCAATCTTTTCGCTGGCACCAAGTTGGTAGAGCAGGTCGTCGGCCTTGTCGGCGTTCAAAAAGAGGTTGAGGCTGTTGCCAGCCGAACCGTTGCGATACATCTGGGCGGCCAACTGGCCGAGTTGCTCAAGGGCTTGGTCGGCCTGCGCGTTTGCTGCGTCAACCTGGGTCTGAAGCGAGTTCACTCGGGTGTTCATGAGGTCGACCGAGTCTTGAGCCTGGTTGTATGCCTCGGCCTTGATCAACGCGGTGGTGGCTAGTGCGTCTGACTCAACAGACAGATCGGCGAGGTATTTTTCGAGGCGGGCAATCATGGCGCGCTTCTCGCTGACCTTCTTCTTGGCTGCGGCAACCTCTTCGGCGCTCGGGTAATCGGGCACCGCCCAAGCTGGTCCAACCACCGTCGAGGTGAACATCATCGCGGCGATTGCGGCCGTGGCCGTCAAAATCAAGCGGATGCGTGGCATCCGAGCGCGCCGAGTTGAAGCAGTCATAACTTAAAGGTAACGCTCGGCTTGCACAATCGCCACTAAGGCAGGTAATCTTGGCTCTTGGTGCTTTACGGCACCGCGCTTTTTGGCCCCATCGTTTAGAGGCCTAGGACACCGCCCTTTCACGGCGGCAGCACGGGTTCGAATCCCGTTGGGGTCACCAAAGCGCGGTACTAGAAAGCAACGAGGTCCTGTAGCGCAGTTGGTTAGCGCGCCGCCCTGTCACGGCGGAGGTCGCGGGTTCAAGTCCCGTCAGGATCGCTGGGTGTTTGTTCGCCCTTGGCTCTGTAGCTCAGTTGGTAGAGCGAACGACTGAAAATCGTTAGGTCACCGGATCGATGCCGGTCGGAGCCACAAAAATCCTCAGTTATTGCAACTGGGGATTTTTTGTTTCCTGAAGATTGCAACCCCTAGGCTGATGCACGAAGGAGGCCCATGCTCACCGTGCTACTCGGCTTTGCCACTTCGCTCGTCTACGGCTTCGCCGACTTCTTCGGAGCGATCGCCTCGCGGCGCATCCGCCCAGTCACCGTCACCGCGGTTTCGGGTGCCATCGGTTTGGTATTTCTCATCACACTGGTTCCCATCTTTGGGTTTAGCTTCGACTCGGATGCTCTGACCTGGGGCATTTGGGCAGGTGCGTGGTCTGCCGTCGCCATGTCTTGCCTCTATGCATCGCTCGCCCTCGGGCCAATCTCGATCGTCTCGCCGCTCAGCGCCGTGATTTCGGCTATCGTTCCGGCCGCGTTCGGCCTCTATCTTGGCGACACCTTTAGCCCGTGGGGCTACCTCGCCATCGTGCTGCTTCTTATTGCCGTGGTGCTGGTCGGCTTCGTTCCGGGTGCCGATGTGCGCATGCCCACTCCCCAGGCGCTGCTGCTCGGTGCCGCGGCCGGTGCCGGCATCGGTGCCGTTCTGATATGCCTAGACCAGGCGCCCGAAGACTCTGGACTCACGCCGGTGATCATGTTGCGCGCAGTGAGTGCGAGCCTGCTCGGGCTGTTCTTGATCGCGGTGCTTGTGCGCGAGCGCGGCAAGGTGCGAGCATCCGAGTCGAAAACGGGGATGCACCGCTTATGGTTCGCGGTCGCCGCTGCGGGTCTTTTCGACTCCTCGGCCAACGTGTTCTTTTTGCTGGCCTCACGCACGGGGTCGCTCACGGTGGTTAGTGTGTTAACGGCTCTGTATCCACTGGGCACGATTATTTTGGCTCGGATCATCTTGAAAGAGAAGATTGCGAGAACGCAGCAGGTTGGAATCGGCCTGGCCCTCGCGGCTAGCGCTATTCTCGCCATCACCTAAGTTTTCAAACGCTATGCACCACCTATAGAGAGAATCGAAATGACTAAAGAACGCAGCCGTTGGATTGCCCTGGTATTTATCTCGGCAGCAATCTCGCTGGTTATCATCGACGGCACCATCGTCAACACCATTTTTCCGAGCGTCATCAATGCTCTAAGCCTCGACTCAACCGAGGTGCAGTGGGTTCAAGAGTCTTACGTTCTCGTCTTCGCTGCGCTGTTGCTGGTGTGGGGTTCAATCGCTGACCGCTTCGGTCGCAAGCGCCTTCTGATGATTGGTATCGCGATTTTCGTGGTGGCGTCGGTTTGGGCCGGTCTTTCCGAAGACGCATCCTCGATGATTCTGGCTCGCGTGCTTCAGGGCTTCGGTGGCTCGATGGTTCTGCCGACCACTCTCTCGTTGGTCAACGCAACTTTTCAGGGCAAAGAGCGCGGCATTGCATTTGCCGTGTGGGGAGCAACCATCGGTGGAATGGTGGCCGTTGGCCCGGTTCTCGGTGGCTGGCTAGCAACCGACTTCGGTGCTGATGGCTGGCGCCTAGCATTCAACATCAACTTGCCGCTCGGCCTCATCGTGATGGCCGGTTTGTGGTGGTGGGCCAAGGAGTCGAAGCAAGAGCAGCGCGTGCCCGGCGTCGACCTCGTTGGTGCTCTTCTTTCGGTTGTCATGTTTGCCACCCTCGTCTTCGGTCTAATCGAAGGCCGCGTCTATGGCTGGTGGGAGGCCTCGACCAAGAACCAGTTCACCCTCGGAAGCTTCTCGTGGCCGACCGACGGACTATCAATCATTCCGGTTTCGCTGGCTATTTCTGTTGTCGGATTTGTCTTGTTCGTTCTTTGGGAGCGAGCTCGCGCCAAGGCCAACAAGGCCGTTCTGCTAGACCTCGACCTATTCAAGGTTGGTTCGTTCAGAAACGGTTCGATCGCGGCACTCATCATCTCGATGGGTGAGTTTGGCATCTTGTTCGCCATTCCACTTTGGTTGCAGAACGTGCTTCTGCTCACCCCAATCGAATCTGGCATGGTCTTGCTCTGGCTGGCCGGCGGTGCGTTCTTGGCATCTGGTGTTACCGGTGGTCTTAGCGGAAAGGTTTCACCAAAGGTCTTGGTTCAGGGCGGTGTTGCTCTCGAGCTAATCGGCGCAATCGGCATCGCATTGTTCGCCAACACCGAAGCCGGCATGTGGTCGATTGCTCCGTTCCTATTCCTCTATGGAATCGGTGTCGGTATGGCGACCGCTCAGCTAACCGGCGTGATCATGGTCGACGTTCCGATGGACAAGATTGGCCAGGCCTCTGGTTCGCAGTCGACCGTTCGTCAGGTTGGTTCGGCTCTAGGCATCGCCGTGCTCGGTACCATGCTGTTCACCGGAGTTCAGTCGAGCCTCGAGACTCGCATCGGCAACCAGGTGACCGACGAAGTTCAGTCGGCCAAGATTGTCGAACTCGTAGTCGACTCGGCCGGTGGAGTGATTCCTGGCCTAACCGACCTTCTGCAGAGCCCAGCTACCGGCGCCCCGCTAAGCCCTGAGGTTGCCAAGCAAATTACAGAGGATGCTGGACAAGCCTTCACCGATGGCGCAAAGTCATCGGCTTGGGCCGCCGCCGCGTTCTTGTTGCTCGGCTTGATCTCAACCTTCAACATCGGTTCGGCGAAAGCCAAGACCCCGGCAAAGACTGGCGCTAAGGAATAACGCCTGCGATGCAACTAAAGGTTCTTGGTTATGTGTTTTTGGGCGGTGCCCTAGGCGCGGTAACGCGCGGGTTCATCACCGAATTCGGCAGTGACCCGCTCGAGATTTTCATCGCGAACATGGTCGGGGCGTTCATCCTCGCGCTTTCGATGACTGTGCCTGCTCTGGCGACACCTGAACGTCAGGCCTTTTTGGGTTCGGGTTTCGCGGGTGGGTTCACCACGCTGAGCGGCGTGGCAATCATCGCGGTGCTGGGCAAATTGAGCCCGGATGTCGCTGCCGAATACATCGCTCTCACCATCGCCTTCGGTCTGCTCGCCTACTGGATGGGCGATGCCGTCGGTCGCAGAATCAAGCAGGCGAACCGATGAACATTGACATTTGGGTCGTACTTTCGATTGCCCTGGCCGGTGGCGTGGGCTCGGTCATCCGCGTGCTTTTGGGTCGATGGGAAGGCAAGCTGCCCTATGGCATCTTGTTCGCCAACACCCTGGCATCTGCAGTCGGAGCCTGGGTGCTGCTCGAAGTTGGCAATGGTGAGTTCACCTCTGTGGCCCTGATTGCTGGTTTCGCCGGTGGTCTTTCGACGTTCAGTGCCTATGTCGGGCAAACGGTGAACTACTGGCGCAAAGGTCGGTTGATTCAGGGCGTGCTGAACACGATTTTGCAGTTTGGCCTGCCATCCACAGCCGTTTACCTGGTCGCACTTTGGTGCACGCCGCTGATAAACTAGCGGCAGGTTTTTGGCGTGACGCACGGTTCACGCTTTCGAGTCGAACACTGTTAGGGGGCTCGCCATGGGGCGTGGCCGTCAAAAAGCGAAGCACACCAAGGTTGCGCGCGAGCTAAAGTATTTCAGCCCTTCGGTTGACCTAACCGCGCTAGAGCGCGAGCTAAAGACCAGTTCGAACGACGAACCAGACTACGAAGACAAGTGGGCAGATCTTTACCCCGAAGAGGTCGAAGACGCTGACGGCGAAACCGGCACCACGGTTGTCGAACTTGAAGAGGTTATTGAAACCGAAGACGCCGACGAAGTTGGCGATCAACTCGGTGACATCGACGATGACGGCGCTGCTGAGCGCTAAAAAAGAGCGGATGCTCTACGAGCGGTAACCGCCGACTAGACGCACCGCGCCACCGTCGGTGCCCTTGGCACCCTGAACCCAACCGTCTAGGTTGTTCGGCTGCTCGGTGATAACGCCGAGCTTGAAGCCGTCTATCGCCGCTGCGATTTCGTCGGCCTTGTCTGCCGAAACCACGAGGGCTTGGCCGAGGCCAAGGTTCCAGGTGCCTTCGACCGACTCGAGCGAGAAACCGCCCCAACCGGCCAGCACGCGAAACACGTCTTGCGGAGCCCAAGCCGAACGCTCAACCTCGAGCGCCACGCCCTGAGGCAGCACACGGGCGAGGTTGGCTGCGATGCCGCCGCCGGTGATGTGGCTCATCGAGTGCACGCCGGCACCCAGTTCGCTCTCGAGCAACTTGTTGAGCACGCCCGTGTAGAGGCGAGTTGGCTCGAGCAGAACTTCACCCAAGCTACGAGCCCCGAACTCTGAAACGGTCTTGTTGTAGTCGAGCTTTGAGTCGGCAACGATCTTGCGAACCAGCGAGTAACCGTTCGAGTGAAGACCGCTCGAGGCCATACCGATAACAACATCGCCAACCTGAACCTTGTGAGCGCCAAGCAACTTCGAAGCCTCAACCACACCGGTTGCCGCGCCGGCAACGTCGTAGTCGTCAGGGCCAAGCAAGCCAGGATGCTCTGCCGTCTCACCACCGACGAGTGCAACATCAACGGCGGCACAGGCTTCGGCGATGCCCCGAACTATGTCGGCGATGCGCTGTGGCACAACCTTGCCGCAGGCGATGTAGTCGGTCATGAACAAGCTCTTTGCGCCAACCACGACGATGTCATCGACAACCAT
>WLFI01000044.1 GCA_009703845.1 Actinomycetota bacterium | reverse complement strand
CGTTCTTTCACCCATACGACGGTGATGACGCCGGCTTCGACCCGATTGACCACAAGATTGTCGACCCAAGACTTGGCCACTGGTCAGACTTCAAGCGCATTTCGCAAACACACGAGCTAACCGCAGACCTGATTGTGAATCACGCCTCAGCGCTGTCGCCAGAGTTCATCGACTGGCAGGCGAAGGGCGAAGCATCCGAGTTTGACGGCATGTTCTTGACCTTCGACGTGGTGTTCCCGAACGGTGCGAGCGAAGACGAAATCACTTCGTTCTACCGCCCACGCCCAGGCATGCCTTTCACCGCTTACGAGGTCAACGGCCGTCGCCGCCTGGTCTGGACAACCTTCATGCCATCGCAGGTCGACATCGACATCAACCACCCGGCCGGCCAGAAGTATCTGGTCGATGTGCTTGAAGCACTCAAGAGCGGTGGCGTAAAGGTCGTGCGCCTAGACGCAGTTGGCTACGCGGTGAAAACCCCCGGCACCGACTCGTTCATGACCGACGAAACCCTGGCCTTCGTGGGCGAAATCACCAAGCTGATTCGCTCATACGACATGCGTGTGCTGGTTGAGGTTCACGCTCACTACACGCAGCAGCTCGAAATTTCGCCGCTAGTCGATTTGATCTATGACTTTCAAACCGCGCCGCTTCTGCTGCACTCGTTCTTCAAGGGCACCGTCGACAAGTTGGCCGACTGGTTCGCTATTCGCCCGAGCAACTGCCTCAATGTGCTCGACACCCACGACGGCTACGGCGTTATCGACGGCGGGCCAATCAACGGCAAGCCTGGCCTAATCAGCCAGCAAGACATGGCCGACATTTTTGCTCAGGCCGAAATCAACACCGGTGGCCACTCTGCGATTGCCAGCGTGGTGCCGCAGTGGTTCAGCTTGCCGCATCAGATCAACGCCACCCTGCCGAACATTCTGGCCAACGACACGGCATACGTTGCATCACGTGCCGTGCAGTTCTTCTTGCCTGGCGAACCTCAGGTTTATTACGTCGGCTTGTTCAATGGCATGGATGACCGCGAACTGTTCGCGCGCACCGGCCAGGGTCGCGACACCAACCGTCACCACTACACCCCGGCCGAAATCGAGGCCGCGCTCGAGCAGCCGGTCACGCAGGCAATTGTCGCGTTGGCTCGACTACGCAAGCACGCGGCATTTGACGGTGACTTCTCGTATGCCGTTACTGGCGGCACGAGCATCCGCTTGATGTGGGCGAAGGGCGAAGAGCGAATCAGCCTCGAGATCGACACCACCGTAGGCAACCCGAGTTTTGTTATTGAAGCAACCACGGATGCTGGGCTGGCGCGTTTCGCGTCGGTAGCAGAGCTGGCAACCGCCCGCATCTAGCCTGAAGCCCGTCGCTTCGCTGCAGTGCGACGGATTAGTGCAGCGCTGAAGACGGCACTCGAGCCTTGAGAGTTGTGATTCCGCCCGAGTTCGTGAGTGACCAACGCGGAGCTAGGTCATCGAGCATTTTCGAGCCGATGCCTTTTGTTCGGTTCTCGGCTGGCCCTTTCCCATCATTGGTAATGGTCAGCTCGAAACGTTTGGAGACGATCTGAAGATCGATCTCGACCTTGGTTGCGTTGCCATGGCGATAGGCGTTTCCGACCGCCTCCTTGCAAATCTCAGAGATGCTCTGCTTTGCAAAATCGTCTTTATCGAGCAGGTCAACGGCTTCTTTAGAGCCTCGATAGGTGATGGCGACGACACCTTGCCAAACCTCGACAAGATCATCCATGGCGCTTCTCAAGTCGATCTTGGCATCGAGGGGTTTTGACAGGGACTGTGTGATGCGCTCCATGTCTTCTCGCACCTCGGCCACATCTAGTGGCGTGATGATTGGACGAATTGTGAGGCGAGCGATCGCTGTTGTTAAAGCGGCCTGAACCTCACCGTGCAGAATGTAGCTCCAACGTTTGTTGGCTACCCAGAAATCGCGCTGGTAGATTTCCCACTCGGCTTGCAGCGCGGCATTACTCTCGGCGAGTTCACGCTCAGTCACTTTTTGCGTCGCCGACAGAGCAGTAACAAACGCTGTGCCGACATAGATCAACCCGAAACCCCAAGCCACAGGCACGAGATAGGCAAGTCTGAGTTGCTGACTATCGACGTATTGGATTTGGAAAAGCCAACTTGTCAGAATTCCGGCTGCCGGCAACCCAAGAAACAGGCTCAGCTTCACAAACTTGTTTGCCAGCGCCTTTACTTTGCCGGCCAGCTTTACTAAGAGCAGCGCCACAAAGGTGATCAGAATGAATGGGTATCCCTGTATGAACTTGTCTATACCGACCAGCAAGATGCTTCCGTTGATGTACCCCGGCATGAAAGCGAAGAAAACCACGAGTGGTCGAACATCTCGCCATAAATCGAGGCGTTCGAAGAAAGCGACAGACCGAACCTTGGTGGTCTCTTTGCCAAACCCATCGAAATATTGAACCGAGCGTCGGTCTTGTAGCTGGGTCGCCAAAGGTCGAACCGTGTTGAGCAGAGTGTTTTTCAGGTAATCGACCTGTTCTTGAACCTTCATTTGCTTGCCCAGCAATTGTTCAAATTCACGCAATCTAGGCAAAATCAGTTCTTGCGCCTGACTGCGAAGGGTTTGCTCATGTTTCTTTAGCGATTCCTGTCTCTGATTTCTTAGCTCTATGAGTTGCTCGCGTTTCGAGATCAGGCTCGACATGGTCGAGATGTGGCGAACACGTTCACCGAAGACTGCGACGTAGATCAGCACGATGTAAACCATGCCGAACGCGCCGCTACTAAGGTTCAGTAGCCACCTTGGGTCGACCATCACGCCCAACTGAATGGCCAGCAGCACCTCGACAAAATTTTTCACCATACCCGCCAAGGCAAAAAGCACGATGTTGAGAAGAGGAGCTAGACGATGCTTGAACGCACTCTTTGGCACCAGGATGCGCACCGCAAGCCCCATGGGAATGAACACGAGATGCGACAGCACGCCGACGATCACCCAGTTGCCCTGATAAACCTCAAAGGGTAAAAAGTTGATGATGTAGTAGGCAACTATGTAGTTCGGGATTGTGTAGAGAAAAAAGCGCCAGCCCCAGAGGCTTCGTTCCCCCAGTTGGTTCCAAATTCGCTGTCGGCTACCCGATCTTTTGCGAACTTGTGGTTCAGCCATCGGCTCGCGGTGTGCCGGCAACTTTGATGTATTCGCGAATGAGAGTCGCGCGAGCCAAGCCCTCGTCAACCCCACTCAATTTCAGAGCGTCGATTGCTCTTGCCACAACGTTTCTAACTGCTCGAGGCGTGGTTCCGCGCCTTACCGCAATCTGTGAAGGTGTTAGGCCAGCGGCCAAGAATTTCACTACGTCTAGCTGAGTGTTAGAAAGCTTGGTGAAAATGTGGTCTGGGGTCTTGAAATGCTGTTGGTCGATGCCAACCTTGCCCCTCAACGCGGCGTCTAGAGCCGTAACCAAATAACTTGGCTCGGCCACTCGGCTCTTGACCAGATAGCCGGTGTTCTTAGAGACAACCTTCTTGTGCCGGTCAACCAATCTCGGTTCGGCGATGTGGGTGAGAAAGAAAACCGAAAGCCCGGGATACAGTGACAGCAAACTTTCGGCTAGGTCGAGGCCATTCGGGCCGTCGCCCAATTCGATGTCAAGTAGGGCCAGGTCTGGGTCGAAAAGCTTGGCCACGCGCTTGGCCTCTACGGCTGATCCGGCGGACTGAACTAGAAAGCCTTCAGATTCGAGAAGATTTGCGATGAGGTTGCGAAGCAGCGATTCGTCTTCAACGACGAGAATCTTTCGTTCAACCTTTTGCAAGTAACCCTCCTGCTCTCACGGTACATTTTCTCTCTCAAACCCGCCAGAAAAAATACCTCTTTAGGAACACCAACGCCACAGCCTGTAGTGTCGAAGCATGCTCGATTTCAACGACGATGCCTTCATCGAGAACCCATACCCCGCCCTTGCAGAACTGCGCAAAATCGGCAAACCCGTTTGGCACGAGGGGGCTCAAATGTTCTTGGCGGCGACTCACTCGGACGCAAACGCAGTGCTGCGCAACCGCTCACTCGGTCGCATTTTCAAGGCCCGCGAGCCTGAGAGCGACTGGAACACTTTCAACTGGTTGCACAGCGACAGCCTGCTCGACTCCGAGCCACCAAAGCACACTCGTCTTCGCTCACTTTTGGTAAAGGCCTTCAACAAGAACAAGATCGATAGCCTTCGGCCAGACGTGGTTCGGTTGACCGAGTCGCTGCTGCAGGGCATCCAAGAAAAAATCGAACGAGACGGTGAATTCGACGTAATTGCCGACTTCGCAGAACCACTGCCGGTGAAGGTTATCGCAGCGTTGCTCGGGTTCCCCGATGAAGACGAGCACCTGCTGCGCCCATGGTCGCAGGCGATCGTGAAAATGTATGAGCTTGACCCGAGCGAGCAAACCCAGGCCGAAGCCCAGCGCGCGAGCCAAGAGTTTGCCGATTATGTGCGCGGGCTCATGGAGGCGCGCAAGGTCTCACCCGGTACCGACCTGATTAGCGACCTTGCCGCCGTCGAAGAGGATGGCCAAAAGCTCAACGCTCAAGAGTTAATCGCAACCTGCGTGCTACTGCTGAACGCCGGCCACGAGGCGAGCGTGAACGGCTTCGGCAATGGTTTGGTGGCCGCGATGCAGCGGGCTGACCAATTGCAGATTCTACGCGAGCGACCTTTCGAAGTTGCGGCCACCGCGGTCGACGAGTTTTTGAGATTCGATGCGCCCCTACATTTGTTTGAACGCACTGCGACTGCAGACGTTGAGATTGGTGGGGTGCTGGTTCGTGAGGGACAAAAGATTGCCTCGCTACTTGGCTCGGCTAACCGAGACGAGACTGTGTTTACGAATGCCACCGAGATGGACATCACTCGCGATCCAAACCCTCACATCGGTTTCGGCGCGGGCATCCACTTTTGCATCGGCGCACCGCTCGCCCGCATGGAGCTGACCACCTCGTTGCCGGCGCTGTTCGAGCGCTACCCGACTCTCGAGTTGGCGGCTGAGCCGGTTCGCCGACCAGGGTTCGTTCTTCGCGGCTACGAATCGGTGCGTTTGCGCGTTAGCTAAAGCGGCAGCGTGAGGCTGATTTTTGCACCCACGTTGTTCTTGTTTGGCACCATGCTCCAGGCGATTGAGAGCTCATCAAACATGCGCAAGCCCACACCCGGCTTTGGGTTGAGGGCAGGCGGCAAGCCATTGCTGGTTGCAATCAGTTCAACGGTTGAGTCGGCACTCGCTTCAATCGAAAAATGAAGTTCGTTCGAGCCTCCGTGCCTAAACGCGTTACCGACAATCTCTTTCGATAGTTCGTTCACGCAGAACGCCAGGTTGGCGTCGGCGATGAGCAGCTCGCGCACTGTTGCATCGATATTGAATGTGATGTCGCAGGCCCCCGCCCAAGTTTTCACCAGCGCTTCGAGCTCCCGCTCTAGGTCGATGCTCACCTTATTGAGCGGGGCGTTGATGAGTTCTTGGGCCTTGTTCAGGTCGGCTCGAATGAGTTGTAGTTCGGCTTTGGTGGGGCGAGTTGCGTTTCGGGCCCTGGTTAGGGCAACACTGAGCAGGCTTTGAACGTCGCCGTGAACCATGTAGGTGTAGTTGCGGCGGGCCACCCAGATGCGCTGTTCGAAAAGCGCCTTGTCGCGCTTTAGTTCTAGTTTTTTGGTGCGCAGAGCGTCGCGCAGTTCAACCAGGTTGTATTGAAAAATGTAAGTCGCCGATACGAACAGCGACAGAATCAGCGTGCTCGAGCCGATGTTAAAAATTAGCGGGCCGGCAAATCTCGAAGGCAGACCCAGGCTGATTGCCCACATGTCAGTTAGCCAAAATGCGAGTAGCCAAAACGAAGCCCCGAAAACACCGGCAATTCCCAAGCTGGCGAGCGCAGGTAGCGTGCGAGAGGGCAAAAGCAGCCGCAAAACCTCGAATATCACCCACAGCGCCAACAACAGAACGAGTGATTGCGGAATGTGACCAAAGCCGTATTCGAATGCCGAGAGCGAAATGAACATTGGCCCAGCTAGCAAAAGCTGAACCCGCGGTTGCCAGCTTTGCTTGAGGCTAGCGCGAGACGGCAACGCGCTCACTCGCCGAGGTTGTTTGGCGGCGGTGGGCAGTGACTTGGCTGGCTCGGCCGCAACCCTTGCCAGATATCGAGTCAGAGGACGAACGGTGTTATCGATGGCATCGCGCAGTTCGTCGAGTGCGGTCTTGAAATCGAGCGTCGACTTTGAGGCTTCGAACTGAGCGCCAAGTGCTCGCAGAACGGGCTCGAGTCGCTTTCGGGTTACCGCTCCCAACCGTT
>WLFI01000043.1 GCA_009703845.1 Actinomycetota bacterium | reverse complement strand
AGGTGCCAATCAAGACCTAAACCTTGATCTGATCGATGCCGAATTGACGCAGGTCAAAATCGTTTACCTCAGTGGTTACGCGCTGCTCGGCAAGAGTGCCGAATCGGTTTTCGGGCTGATTGAGAGGGCTCATCGGCACGGCGGCCTGGTGGCAGTTGACCCAGGCTCAACCGGGTACATCGAAGATTATGGCGTCGAGCGCTACCGAGAGTTGCTAAAGCACGTGGATGTTTGCTTTCCGAACCTCGAAGAAGCCGAACTGTTGCGGCTCGAGGGTCAGTTGCCGTTGCTAGTCATCACCGATGGTGAGCGCGGTGCCACTGCGCAACTCGGCGATGGCGAAGAACTTAGGGCGTCCGGCTTGACGGTTGACTCGGTCGATCCAACCGGTGCTGGAGACGCATTCTGTGGCGCGTTCTTGGCGAAATTTGCAGAACTTGGTGCCGGGCTCAACGACTCCGCCGCCATCAAGGTTGCGCTCAACGCAGGCGTTGCGGCAGGAGCTAAGGCCGTAACGACCTTAGGCGCACGCCCAAGTCTTTAGGCGAAGCGCGCCATCCAAGCTTCAACATCATCTGGCTTGCGTGGCAGTGCAGCACTCAAATTCTCGACACCGGTTTCGGTGACCAAAACGTCGTCTTCGATGCGAACACCGATGCCTCGAAGTTCTTCTGGAACCAAGAGGTCGTCAGGCTGTAAGTAGAGGGCGGGTTCGATGGTGAAAGTCATGCCGGGCTTGAGTTCTTGCTCTAGGTAAAGTTCGCGGCGTGCCTGAGCACAGTCGTGAACGTCTAGGCCCAGGTGGTGGCTGGTTCCGTGAACCATCCAGCGGCGGTGGTGCTGGTTCTCTGGCTTGAGTGACTCTTCGGCGGTGAGCTGCATCAAACCCCACTCGGCAGCCTTTGCGGCAATGACCTTCATTGCCGTGGCGTGCAACTCGCGAAACTTCACGCCAGGCTTGGCGATCGCGAACACGGCGTCTGCCGCTTCGAGAACTGCGTCGTAAACCTTGCGTTGGGCTGGGCTGAACTTGCCGTTTACCGGCAGGGTGCGGGTCACGTCAGCGGTGTAAAGGCTGTCGACTTCGACTCCCGCGTCGAGAAGAAGCAGCTCGTCGCCACGAATCGGGCCGTCGTTCACGATCCAGTGCAAAATGCAAGCGTGAGCGCCGGCTGCCGCGATGGTGTCGTAGCCTAGGTCATTTCCCTCGATGCGTGCTCTTGAGTAGAAGGCGGTTTCAACAACGCGCTCGCCACGTTCGTGACCGATGGCGTCTTTCATGGTGCGAGCAACCTGTTCGAAGCCGCTCACCGAAGCGGCCACGGCCTTGCGCATTTCGGCGATTTCCCACTCATCTTTGACAAAGCGAATCTCACTCGCGAACTCGAGAAGCTTGTCGTCACTGCCGGCCTCTTCGCTGATGCGCACGATGTCGGCCCCAGAGTTCTCAGATAAGAATTCGTCTAACTCGCCCAGGTTCTTGGTGCCCAGGTGAAGCAGTGTAGCCACCTGGGGCAGAGTTGGCCGGGCTCCAACCCAGAATTCACCGATGGTCGGGTTCGCAAAAAATTCATTGCTGTTGCGGCCAGCGGTTTCTCTAAAGAACAGGGTGCTTACTCCGGCGCGGTCACGCGCATCGATGACTAGAACCGAGTCGGGCACGGTTGCCGAACCCCACGCGGTCAGGTGAGAAAAGGCCGCGTGCGGGTGGTAGCGGTAGTCAGAGTCATTCGAGCGGGTCTTGAGCGGACCAGCCTCGATGATGATCAACTTGCCGGCGAAGGCTTCGGCAATTTGACGACGACGAGCGGCTGCATAAACGGCACCCGGATGCACCTGTGGCAGATCATCGCCGTGATCCGCCCAGTTCGAACCGATGAATCGCATGAATTCTTCGCTGTTCGGGCGGTGAGACCGGTTGTTCACTCGATCGGCAATCTTCTGTTCTGACTTCTCGCTCATGGGTTACATCCTGCCACTTTTCAACACACTCTGTGCTCTCTAGAAGCGGGTATTCTTCGAATAGAAGAGGCCTCAAGTTTTAGAAAGAAAATGCATGAAAATCGACCTGCACGTTCACACCGACGCCTCTGACGGAACCGAGCCCGTTTCGGTGGTTTTCGATCGTGCCAAAGACCTCGGGCTAGACGTTCTGGCCATCACTGACCACGACACCGTTGCACATTGGGCGGCTTCTGCCGAAGCATCCGAGCGCACTGGTCTTGGTTTTGTGCCGGGCATCGAAATCACCACCCGCGCGGTGTTCACCGGCGAAGATGGGCACACGCACAAGGTCGGCATGCACATGCTGGCGTATCTGCCAGACCCAACCAACACCGCCTTGGTCAAGAAGCTCGACGAAACCGTCAACTCGCGCATCATTCGCCTGCAAGAAATCACCGATCGAATCGCCAAAGATTACTCGCTCACCTGGCAAGACGTGCTCGACCAGGTGCAGGTGGGGGCAACTCTTGGTCGCCCATCGGTTGCCGATGCGCTGGTGGCAAACGGTCACTTCATCGAACGCGGCGAGGTGTTCGAAAAACTGTGGTTCAAGGGCAGCCCTTACTACGTGCCGAACCGCGAAGTGCCAGACCCGCGCGAAGCCATCGAGCTGATCAACGCGGCCGGGGGAGTTGCGGTGCTCGCGCATCCACTTGCTCGCGGATACAAACCGGCTCACGAAAACGATTACCCGCAGGCACACTTTGAGTCGCTCATCGAGGCTGGCTTGGCGGGCTTCGAGGTTTATCACCCAGAAATCGGGGCGGATGTTCAACCCTGGCTGCTCGACCTGACAACCCGCCACGATTTGATCGTTACGGGGTCGAGCGATTACCACGGTGTCACCGGCAAGCCGAATGAGTTGGGTCAGTGCACCACTGCGCCCGAGATGCTCGAGCGAATCATCGACAAAGCAACCGGCGCGAAGCCGGTAAATCTAGAGCTTTAGCTCGCCTAGGTAGCTGCGGGGCTAGTCGCCCGAGCCGCTGCGAGTGCGGCGACGCTGACGGTTGCGCTCGCCCTCTGGGCGAGGGGCGCGTTCGACCTTGGGCGCAGCATCCGAGCTCTTTGAACCCTCGCTACGCGGCTTGTCGCTGCGACCCTGACCGCGGTTTTGACCGCCATCACGGCGACCTCCGTCACGACCAGAACCAGACGAGCCGCCGCGACCGCTTGAACCACCGCGGCCAGCAGGCCCACGGTCGTTCGATGGCTTGACGCGGTTAGGGTCGGTTGCCTTGATGCGGCCTTTGGTGCCGGCTGCGATGTTTAGGTCTTCGAACAGGTGCGGCGAAGACGAATAGGTTTCTACCGGCTCAGGCACGCCAAGCTCGAGAGCTTCGTTGATGTGCTTCCAGCGGGTTAGGTCTTCCCAGTCGACGAAGGTCACTGCGATACCGGTGCGCCCGGCACGACCCGTGCGGCCGGTGCGGTGCAGGTAGTTCTTCTCGTCTTCGGGAACCGTGTAGTTGATTACGTGGGTCACGTCGTCAACGTCGATGCCTCGGGCAGCAACCTCGGTAGCAACCAGAATGTCTTTCTTGCCTGAGCGGAAAGCCGCCATCGACTTCTCGCGCGCCTCTTGCGACATGTCGCCGTGCAGCGCTGAAGCGTTGAAGCCGCGGTCGATTAGTTCTTCGGCAACCTTGCCAGCCTGGCGCTTGGTGCGACAGAAGATCACGGTCTTGCCGCGACCTTCGGCCTGCAAAATGCGGCCAACAACTTCGTCTTTGTCGAGCGAGTGCGCGCGGTAAATGAACTGCTTGATGTCGGCCTTGGTGTGGCCTTCGTCTGGGTCGTTCACTCGAATGTGAACCGGACGGTTCTGGTACTTACGGGCTAGCGAAACAATCGCACCCGGCATGGTTGCCGAGAACAACATGGTCTGACGGCCGTCTGGGGTTAGCGCGAACAGGCGCTCAACGTCTGGCAAAAAGCCGAGGTCGAGCATTTCGTCGGCCTCGTCGAGAACCATGAAGCGGATGTTCGAAAGGTCGAGTTTCTTCTGCTTGCTCAAGTCGATGATTCGACCAGGTGTTCCAACGATGATCTGAGCGCCGGCTTCAATGTCAGCGATCTGACCTTCGAAAGCACGGCCACCAACGATGGTGGCAACCTTGGTCGGGCGGTTAGCGGTGGCAAGCACGAGGTCTTCGGCCACCTGAATGGCTAGCTCGCGGGTCGGAACCACAACGAGCGCCTTAGCGCCTAGCTCTGGTTCGAAACCGAGTGACTGAATCAGCGGAAGGCCGAATCCGAAAGTTTTACCGGTACCAGTCTTGGCCTGGCCGATGATGTCTTGGCCAGTAAGTGCGAGCGGGATGGCCTGCTCTTGAATTGGGAAGGGGCTGGTGATGCCCTTCGCTTCGAGGGCTTCGACGATATCTTGGTCGATGCCTAAATCTTGAAATGTCAAAAAAGACTCCTATTAGTTGTCTCAAGTCTAGTTGTGGCGCTTTTTGAGCATCCGCGCTCTGTTTGAAGAACCTCGGATGAACAACAGGTGCTCTATTCTTAAGGGATGTTCGAGTGGCTGAAGAAACTGCGCCAAAAAGCGCGTGACTTTGTTCTACCTGAGCGCGAAGAGCGCAGTGCTCGAAATACGGCCAAAGTAAATCTGAAACCGTACACCCCTGAGCCTAAGGTGTTTTTGGGTCAAGTGGCCTATTTGCACCTAAGTTACTTCGAGATTCTCACCGCACAGCTCAAGGTTTCGCCGAACACCGCGTACAAGGCCGAGCTGTCAGAAGCGGCGTCGAAGTCGTTTGAGCAATACCGAGCACTGGCTCGAAAGCTGGCCGGTCTTGGCTACGAAGCCACCGATGCGATGGATCCTTTCACCGAGCGCATTCAAACTTTTCACTCCAAAACCACCGGCATCGACTGGTACGAAGCGATTCTCAAGATCTACCTGGTCTCGGGTTTGCTCGATGATTTCTACACTCGGCTTGCCGCCGGTCTTCCGGCCGAATTGCGCGAAGGTGTCGAGAAGGCTCTTAGCGACCGCACATTCGAAAAGTTTGCCAAGCGTGTATTGGTTGAGTCCATGGCCGATGACCCTCAGTTGCAATCGAGGCTCGCACTTTGGGGTCGTCGCTTGATGGGTGATGTGCTGCTTGAACTTCGCGGAGCATTTGATAACCGCAAGCTGGCCGGCATTCCAAGGGGCAAGAGCCTAACCGCAGCCGAAGAGCGCGAAGTGAACCTAGCCTCTTATAGCAAGCTAGAGCCTCTGGTTACCGAATTGATTGCCGCCCACTCACTGCGCATGGATGCACTGGGGCTGGCTGCTTAGACCCTAGGCCTTTGCGGCTGCGAGTTTTGCCTCGTAGGCCTTGTCTCGAGCGCTGGCAAGTCTGGCCGATGCGAAAACCATCACCAATGGCATAGCCAGCATGATGATCAGCCACAGCCAACCGTCTTGGGTTCCGAATCCAACCCAAATCAAAATCGACCAAAGCACCGATCCGGTGGTTAGGGCGATGGTTGGCGGAACGAGAGCTCCGTACTTCTCACTGTGAGCGCTGATGTATGGGGCTACCAAACCGAGCACCAGTGTGTAAAGCAAAATGACTGCGAATGAGACGTCCATTAGGCGATGAATCCTACTCTGCGCACTTCTTCTGCGCCGATTTCAACATAAGCGAGGGCGTCGGTCGGAACCACGAAAAGCTTGCCCTTCGAGTCGGTGAGGGTTAGAAACTTTGCGCTTTCGTTCAAAACCTTGGCCACAGCATCCGTGATGTCTGCTGCCGACTGGTTCGAGTCGATGACCAACTCTCGCGAGCCGTTTCTGATGCCGATTTTGACTTCCATGAGCCCTCCTGTGACTAGATTACGATACCTGAGCCAGCCATAATGCTTCGACCACAATCGCCTGCCCAAAAATGTCGGTGGTCTGGCGTAGATTTTGAGCATGCCCGAAACCGCCTTTGTGAAAGTAGCCAGCCGCAGTGCTGTCGTTTCGCTAAGTGCTACCCAGGCCAAGGTGGCGCAGTTGCCACTCGATGCGAAGGCCGTGGTTTATGGCAGCCCCGGTAGCGGCAAAACCACGGCGCTCAAAGCGCTCTATCTGGCCAAGGTCGCGCAAGACAACCCGGCTCGTGTAGAAACCCACGAGGTGTTGGCCATCGCAGCATCGCGAGAGGCGGCCAACCTCTTGCGCGACGAATTGGCGTTGGCTTATCAAGGTGCGACTTCGGGCCCAATGGCTCGAAGCCTTTCGTCTTTTGCATTTCAGGTGCTGCGGCACCAAGCGTTGGCTCGTGGCACGAAGGCTCCCGAGTTGATTAGCGGTGCCGAGCAAGACCTGATTCTCAAACAAATT
>WLFI01000042.1 GCA_009703845.1 Actinomycetota bacterium | reverse complement strand
TTGACACCACAGTTCAAGAAGGCGGCTCGATAGTCGTTGGTGGAGAGTCTGGCGAAGGCGAGGGTTACTTCTTTAAGCCGACCGTGCTGGTTGGCGTAAAGCCTGATGCGGCCATTTTGCGAGAAGAAATCTTTGGCCCGATTGCGCCAATCGTGAGCTTCAAGACCGAAGAAGAAGCCGTGGCGCTGGCTAACGATACCGAGTACGGCTTGGTTTCATATGCGTTCACACAAGATCTAAAACGCGGGCTAAGACTCATCGAGTCGCTAGACACGGGAATGACCGGCTTGAACACCGGCCTCGTTTCGAACGCAGCCGCGCCATTTGGTGGCGTGAAGCAATCTGGTTTGGGCCGCGAAGGTGGTTTCGAAGGTATCAACGAATATCTAGAAACCAAATACGTCATGACCCCAGACCCATTTGCCTAGGTCGTCGAGTACCTCAGATTTGGCGAGTTGCCCCGTCGGCTGCGTTGACCGTGAAAATATCGGGCCTGGCATAGCCGAGCAATTCAAACTCTGCATAAACCGAATTGGTCAGGTCACTGATTTTTTCGATGGGGCAGAGGGCGATGGATGCTCCGCCGAAGCCTCCGCCGGTCATCCGAGCCCCCACGGCACCGTGTCTCATCGACGTTTCAACCGCAGTGTCGAGCTCGTCGACACTGATTTCAAAATCGTCGCGCATAGACACGTGCGACTGAACCATGAGTTCCCCGCAGCGTTTGAAGTCTCCTAGTTTCAGCGCTGCCACAAAGCTGAGCACTCGGTCATTTTCGGTGATGATGTGCCGAGCACGTCGGTAGGTGACGTCATCGACCAGTTCTCGACCAGCCTCGAGCGTTTCGAGGCTCAAATGACGCAGGCTAGGCACCTCGAAAGCCTTGGCCGCCGCCTCGCATGCCGCGCGCCTGGCGGCATACCCGCCGTCATTGAGTCGGTGAGCAACGCGAGTGTCGATGATCACGACTTCAAGCGCCGCTGCGGCAAAACCCAGCGCAACATTTTCTACCTCGAGCGATTGGCAGTCGAGAAACACTGCGTGGTCGACCTTGCCGAGGAGCGAAGCCGATTGGTCCATGATGCCGGTTGGAGCGCCAACGACCTCGTTTTCGGCTCGCTGACCGATGCGAGCAAGGGCACGGCGATCGTTACCCAAGCCCAACAATTCGTCGAGACCGAGGGCAACGGCGCACTCAATGGCTGCCGATGACGATAGCCCGGCGCCAACCGGCACATCCGAGTCAATAAAAAGGTCGAAACCCTTGGATGCTCCCAATACGTGTGCCACGCCGAGCGGATACGCAGCCCAACCAGATGCCTCACCTAACTGCGCGATGTTCAGCTCGACCACTGCATCGCTGAAAGTCGACGCGACGCGAGCGGTGTCGTCTTCACGCAGTGCGATTGCTGCGTAGGTTGCCCGGTTGATCGCGATTGGTAGCACGAAACCTTCGTTGTAGTCGGTGTGTTCGCCGATGATGTTTACGCGACCGGGAGCCGACCACACCCCGGTTGGCGCATAACCAAATTTGGCTTCGAACTCGTCGGCGGTCTTCTTGGCCAAGCCCAGCACTAGAGCACCTCGCGCAATCTGGCTGCCGTGGTCTCAGGCGGAAAATCGGCGATGAAGGCGCCCATGGCCGACTCGGAGCCTGCCAGGAACTTGAGTTTGTCGGCCGCGCGCCGAGGCGAGGTGAGCTTGAACTGCAGTCTGAAATTTTCGCCACCGTCGAAGTTTGGCGCCTGATGCCAACCGGCCACATATGGGGTTGGCGTTTCGTAAATCGCGTCGACTGCGCGCAGCACGCGCGAGTAGACCGAGGTGAGTTCGGCGAGTTCGTCGCCGCTGAGGTCGGTCAGGTTTTGCACATGGCGGTGAGGCAGAATCGACACCTCGATTGGCCAGCGAGCGGCAAATGGCACGAAGGCAGTGAAGTGTTCGCCACGAATCAATTCACGCTCTGAACCTTGTTCAAAATCGAGGATGTCTTGAAAGAGGCTCTTGCCGTGGCGCGAGATCGAGGCGAAAACCTTTTCTTGAGTTGGAGTGACGTATGGGTAGGCGTAGATCTGGCCGTGGGGGTGGTGCAGGGTCACTCCGATTTCTTGACCGCGGTTTTCAAACGGAAACACCGTGCGCACACCGGGCATGCGCATAATCGCGTCGGTGCGATCGGCGAGAGCATCGAGAATGGTGCGAATTCGTGTTTCACTCTGGCTGGCCAGCGAGCCTTCGTGCTCTGGTGAGAAAACTACCACCTCGCACCGGCCGATTGAGGGCTTAGTTAGCCCGAGTGGAAGGTTCGGCTCGACCCAATAATTCTTGTCGTCAACCTCGGCCAGATCGGGGCCGAACGACGGGTTCTTGTTTTCGAAGACTGCCACGTCAAAGCGGTCAGGCACTTCGCTCAAAAACGTGTCGGTGCTTGGGCAAAGTGGGCACTCGGATGCTGGCGGCAGAAATGCGCGCCCATGACGGCTTGCCGCAACCGAAATCCAGTCACCCGAGAGGGCATCGAGACGCATCTCGGCAACGGCCGGGCGTGCATCCAAGTTTCGAGCGTCAGCTTTGCGGTCGGCGGGTAGTTGCGAATCCGCATCATCGAAGTAAAACAGGTCGCGACCGTCTGCGAGCTTGGCTGAAGTCTTTTTCGCGGTCATTTTCACCTATTTTTCGAACACTGCTTATAACTTTAGCGGCGCAGGTCAACGCCACCCTAGACTTGACCCGATGAACCCCAACTATGAGCTCTTTGAAATTGTGAGCATGGCCGTTTTGGTCGTGTTGATTATTGCCGATTTACTGCTCATTTACAGCCGACCACACATTCCTAGCAACCGTGAGTCGACCCTCTGGGTCAGTTTCTATGCGATTCTCGCCGTTATCTTCGGCGGAGTGATCTGGTGGCTTTTCGGCGCCACTCGAGCCAACGAGTTTTATGCCGGATGGCTAACCGAATACAGCCTCAGCCTCGACAATCTTTTCGTTTTCTTAATCTTGATGAACCGATTTGCTGTGCCACGCAAATATCAGCAAGAAGTGCTGATGGTCGGAGTGGTGCTTTCTTTGGTTCTGCGCGGGGCCTTCATTTTGGTTGGCGCAGCCCTGATTGAATCGTTTAGCGCAATCTTCTATATCTTCGGGGCTTTCTTGATTTACACCGCATGGCACCAGGCCTTTAGAAGTGCCGAAGACGATGAGGAGTCAGAATCGAAGCTCATCGTTTGGCTTCGCAAGCGCATCCAAGTTTCAAAAGACTACGACGGTGCCAAACTTCGCACCGTCGAAAACGGTAAGAAGATGTTCACACCCATCCTGGTCGTGTTCGTTGCTATCGCGGCGACCGATGTGATGTTTGCGTTCGACTCGATACCGGCCATCTTCGGAATCACCACCGACCCTTTTATCGTCTTTACCGCTAACGTGTTTGCCCTCATGGGTCTTCGCCAGCTCTATTTCTTGCTTGGGGCACTGGTCGACAAACTTCAGTACCTCAAATATGGAATCGCGTTCATCCTCGGGTTCATAGGCGTGAAGCTCGTGCTGCATGCGATGCATGAGAACCAGTTGCCTTTTATCAACGGTGGGCAGGGGCTCCCGGTTCCCGAAATCGACACAACCACCTCGCTGTTCGTAATCGTCGCTTCGATTGTCGTTTCGGCAGCCCTAAGCGTTCGATCAATCCAAATCGGCAAACGCGGCTAGGTTTAGCCCGCATGTTGTTTGCTAGTTTTGCAGTGTGACCTTGAAACTGCCAAAAGAACTCAGTCGTGTAGCAGCGCGACTTCGAAGAGGCGTTTCTTGGCGACTTTTTAGAGTGCTCAGCAAGCCGTGGGCAGCCAAATTTGCCGACGCTATTTTGCTGGTTGCCTATCAGGCAGTTGCAGCCCTCGGCCCAAAGCAGTCTCAAAACTCGCCCAAAGTGACCATCGTGGTGCCGGTTTACAACGTGCGAGAGTTTTTACCGCTGTGCCTGCACAGCGTCAGGGCTCAAAGGTATCCAAATCTTGAAGTGATTGTGATCGACGATGGCTCGAGCGATGGCTCGTTTGAACTTGCCGCAAGTTTTGACGAATTCATGAGCATCCGAGTTTTGCAAAAGACCAACGGGGGTTTGGGTGCTGCCAGAAACACGGGTTTCGAGCGCATCGAAGAAACCGATTACCTGCTGTTTCTCGATTCCGATGACGCGCTTCCGCTTGGAGCGCTTTGGCGTTACGTTCGCGCCGCCGAGAGCAACGCGGTAGATTTTGTGGTCAGCCCGGCTAAGCGTATGCGCGGACTTTCGTTTCGTTGGCGCGCTGACGCCAGACAGTTCTATTCAAATCAAGGGTCGCGCTCGACAACTTTCTTGAACGATCCGTTGGCAATTCGCGATGTAACCGCGTGGAACCGGTTGTTTCGGTGGGATTTTTGGAAAAAGCATGAACTTCGCTTTCCCGAGGGTGTCTTGTATGAAGACATGGCTCCGATGGCCCGAGCGTTTTGCTGCGCTGAGCGTTTCTATGTTCTAAATCGTGCCGGCTATTACTGGCGGGTTCGAACAGGTGATAACAAGTCAATCACCCAACGCCTCGGTGAGTTCGAAAACCTTCGAGACCGCATGCAGTCGTTGCAAAAAACTCTCAAGGTGCTGCTCGGCGCAATCGAGGCTGGACAAGCGAATGACAAGAATCTGCTCGAATTTCAGTTGCGTGTTGCCAGCATCGATTTGCAGCTTCACCTACCCTTTGTAGCCAGCGGCGACGCTCAGTACGACTACTTACTCAAAGAGACTGCCAAGCAGTTGCTGGGTGATTGCGGGCCCGAATTCTGGCAACGCGTTCAGGGGCGTTTCGCGCCGGTTTTGAAGCAAATTGTTGAGAGCTAGGGAGCTACTTCGACTTAGCGACGAAATCTTTTAGCCAGCTCATCAGACCTGGTCCGAGGTCGTCACGCTTCGATGCGAGCAGCACGGTTGCCTTCAAAAATTCGAGCTTGTCGCCAGCGTCATAGCGCTCACCGCGAAAGACGACGCCAACCACGCCACCGGCGATTTTCTCGCGTGCGGCCTTGGCCAGAGCATCCGTTAGTTGAATCTCGCCACCGGCGCCAGGCTCTTGCTTCGCCAGTAGCTCGTGAATGCCAGGGTTCAAAATGTAGCGGCCGATGACGGCGAAGTTTGATGGGGCGAGCTCGGTCTTTGGCTTCTCAACAAAGTCGCTAACCTCGATAACTCCATCTACCTCTGGCCCAGCCGGTTTGATGCAACCGTATTTGTGAATCTCTTCGCGAGGCACCTCGACCAGAGCCACAACGTTAGCGCCGGTCTTGCCGTGCACCTCGATCATGGTCTTGAGCAGGTCGCTGTTTTCTTCGACAACGTCGTCACCGAGCAAAACCGCGAACGGCTCATCGCTGGTGAAAGACGCGGCAGCGTTCACGGCGTGGCCCAGACCCTTGGCTCCACCCTGGCGAACATAGTGGATGTTGCCAAGTTCGGTAGGCGCTTGCACCAAGTCGAGCTTCTCTTGGTCGCCTTTGGCCTCAAGGCGCGACTCGAGATCGGCAGAGGTGTCGAAGTGGTTCTCTAGCGCGTACTTGTCGCGTCCGGTTACAAAGAGGATGTCGCTTAGACCCGAGGCAACGGCCTCTTCGACGACATACTGAATTACCGGCTTGTCGACCAGAGGCAACATCTCTTTGGGCATTGCCTTGGTGGCTGGCAAAAAGCGCGTTCCCAGACCAGCTACCGGAATGACTGCCTTGCGAGGTGTCGAGTGCATTAGAACCCCTAAGTGTTAGTGACTAAAGATTACTTCGCTACGCCGAGTTCGCGCGCGATGGCCTGGAATTCGCTCTTGTATAGCGAGTTCTGTGGCTTCCAAGGCTTGATTGGCCCGGCGAAGTGAACAATCTTCGGGTTCTTCGCATAGTCCTGAGTGGGAACGTAGTTCCATTCGTCGCCAATCTGCAGCGCCTTGCCCTTCGAGTAGAAGTTCATGACATCTTGGTCGTTCAGGTGAAGCTTTTCGACCAAGTACAGGTGGTTTTCGATGAACTCGTCTTTGCGCATCCGGTCAAGGTTCATGAGCAAGACACCGGCGTTGTAGGTGTCTGCGGTGAGCTTGCCGGTTTCGTGTGCGCGACGACGCAGTGCCCAAGCCTGCTGAGCAGTTAGGCGTAGCGAAACGCGTGTGATCACGTGAACTAGGTTCGACCAACCGTCTAGACGGCTCTTCTTGCCAGCAAACACGTGGTTCTTCACGTTCAAGTCGTAGAGCTCTCCAACATCGCCACGAACGAGGATGTCGACGTCTAGGTAAAGCACCTTCGGAACGTCTTTGAGAACCTGAGG
>WLFI01000041.1 GCA_009703845.1 Actinomycetota bacterium | reverse complement strand
CTGAGCAACACCCAACCGATTTGAAGATTTTGGGGTGCAACTAGCCCGGCCAGAACCATCGGTAAGAAGGCCGGAAACGGGTAGACCCACTCTCGGTCTAACCCCCACCAAGGCCCGCCGCCGACAAAAGCGTCGAACCATGGTTGGTAGGCGAACTGAAGATCTCCCATTGGGCTGTTCGCCGAATTGAAACCCTGCCAAATTAAAAAGACATTGGCCAAGAGAGCAATCGAGAGCAGCGCTGGCAGGTTATTGAGTGTGCGTTTCAAGCGGGCATCCAATCTCGAACCACATTTCGCACTTGCTCGGCAACATCTAGTGCCGCTACGGGGCCAGACTCAGCCGCGCGAGTCGCGGCCTCGGAATGAATCAGAACCGCGAGCTCGGCAACGTCTAACAGGTTCTGCTCGCCAACAGAGTTAGTCGCCAGCAGGCTGCCGACGATTCCGGCCAAAACGTCGCCGGTGCCGGCGGTTGCAAGGGCCGTGGAGTTTGGGCCAACCGCCCGAACCTCGCCGTTTGGGTCGGCAATCAGAGTCATGTTGCCCTTTAGCATCACAACTTGGTTTGTAATCGCAGCTGCGGCCACTACCGCCTCATAGTCCAGGTCAAAGTGCTTGCCAAAACGGTCAAGCAAGCGCGCCAATTCACCCGCGTGCGGGGTCAAAATGCAGCTTTCAGGTGCCAGGCTCGAATAATCAATGAGCTCAAGTGCACCGGCATCAATCACCAACGCGCAGTTTTGAGAGGCGGCTTCTCGGATGTTCGCAACCTGTACCTCGTCATCGACCGGCACTCCCGAACCCAAGACCCAAGCCTGGGCGCGGCCGAACCCGGCGACGCTCTCTGGGCGAACTTCGAGCAAAAGATTGGTCACCGAAACGGGGGCTACGTGGCGAATCATGCCTACACCGACGCGCATCGCCGCTGTGACTCCCAAGATTGCGGCGCCCGGAAACCGTTCAGAACCAGTGACAAAACCCAGCACGCCTCGTGAGTACTTATCGTCACCGGCTTGCGGCTCGTGAAGCAGATGGCTCAGGCGCTCGGGGATCATGGCATAACGCTACCAAGCCGCTAGTTCAACCGCTGGTTTAGGCTAAAGGCGATTGGAGAATCATGGCCAAACTTTTTGAACCGATAACCGTTCGTGAGCTCGAAGTGCGCAACCGCATCTGGATCGCACCGATGTGCATGTATTCCTGCGAAGACCGCGATGGAATGCCGAACCAGTGGCATCTGGTTCACCTCGGATCGCGCGCGAGCGGCGGTGCCGGGCTCGTTATGTGCGAAGCGACGTCGGTCTCAGCATCCGGTCGCATCACGCCTTGGTGCACCGGAATCTGGAACGATGGCCAAGCCGCGCGTTGGGCCGAGGTAAATGACTTCATTCACTCGCAAGGCGCAAAGAGCGCTATTCAGCTTGCCCACGCCGGTCGCAAGGCGTCGACCTACCGCGCCTGGTCGGGTGAAAACTCGGTGGCCATCGAAGACGGCGGTTGGCCCACTGTTTCGGCAACCGATGAAGCATTCAACGGATACGCGGCTCCCCGCTCACTGACAACCGACGAAATTCCGGCTCTGGTTGCCGAGTGGGTTGCGGCCGCCAAGCGATCGGTTGAGGCCGGTTTCGACGCCATCGAAATTCACGCGGCACACGGTTATCTCGTGCACCAATTTCTTTCGCCGCTAACCAACAAACGCAACGACATTTACGGCGGTTCACTCGAAAATCGAGCACGATTGCTGGTCGAAATCGTCATCGGCATTCGCGCAGTTGTGCCAGAAGGCATGCCCTTGTTCGTTCGCTTCAGTGCAACCGACTACACCGAGGGTGGCTGGAACGAAGAGGATTGCTCGCAGGTCGCCCGTTGGTGTGCTGACGCCGGTGCTGACCTGTTCGACATTTCGAGCGGAGGCCTAATCACCGGAGTTCAAATTCCGACCGGCCCCGGCTACCAGGTTCCACTCGCCAACTTTGTCGCCGATCGGGTCGACGAGCCGGTTAGCGCGGTTGGGCAAATCACGGATGCACGTCAAGCCGAGGCGATTCTCTCCGAAGGCAAGGTGGAGGTCATCATGATTGGCCGAGCCGCCTTGCGCGACCCATTCTGGCCGTTGCGCGCAGCCGCCGAACTTGGCGTAGAAGTTGACTACTGGCCGAACCAGTATTCAAGGGGTAAGTTTCCGACTGCTTAGTCGCGCCTCGTGGCGTCTTGAACTTCGCCAACCAATTCTTCGAGGATGTCCTCTAGAAACAGCACACCGACCTCTCGGCCTTGCGCATCGAACACTCGAGCCATGTGCGCACCCACGCGTCTCATCGAAGCGAGGGCATCTTCGAGCTCCATGGTCGCAGGCAACGAGATGAGGGTGCGAACGCGCTTTGCGGGGAATGGAAGGTTGACTTCATCCTCGTCAAGGTCGAGAACATCTTTGAGGTGCAGATAACCGACCAGGTCGGCATCTTCGTCGCGCAGCGGGTAACGAGAGAAACCGTACTTTGCCACCGCTTGCTCGATCTCGTGCGGGGTCACGGTCTCTGGAAAAGCAACCAAACGTGCAAGCGGCACCGCGACGTCTTGAACTTTCTTTTCGGTGAACTCGAAGGTGTTGCTGAGAGCTCCGGTGGTATCGCTCAAGACACCCTCGCGGGTCGAGTGCTCGATGATGTCTTCAACCTGGTCCAACGTAAACGCGCTGTTCGCCTCGTCAACCGCTTTGACTCCGAACACGCGAAGCAGCATGTTTGCCGACCAGTTCAGGGCCAACACGATTGGGCGAAGCAGCTGGGCAACCGCGTAGAGCATAGGCACTAGAACAAGAGCTGCTCGCTCTGGAACTGAGAACGAGATATTTTTTGGAACCATTTCGCCAATGACAACGTGAAGAAACGAAACAACGACGAGAGTAAGTCCAAATGAGATGGCCGACACTGCTGTGGCATCAAGCCCTGTTGCGGTGAGCGGGCCCTCGAGCAGGTGATGCACCGATGGCTCCGAGATCACGAGAATGAGGAGCGAGCAAACGGTAACGCCGATCTGACCGGTTGCCAGCAGCAAAGACGCCTTTTCCATGCCCTTGATGGTGATTTGGGCAGGTCTCGAACCGGCTTTAGCCCGTGGTTCAATCTGTGCGCGTCGGGCACTGATCAGAGCAAACTCCGACCCAACGAAAAACCCGTTTCCGAGCAGCAAAACAACCAACCAGATCAAACCAATCCAGGGGTTGTCGATATTTGAAGTCGACTCGGCTGAAGCGAAGATATGCAAGTTATTCATCGGTCGCCTCCTCGGTGCTCAAAGGAGTGAAACGAACGCGATCGATTCTGCGACCATCCATGCGCTCGACGCGCAGGGTGCCGTTTTCAATCACTACTTCATCGCCAACCACTGGAACTCGGCCGACAGAACTCATGATGAAACCTGCAACGGTTTCATACGAGGCTTTTGAGGGCACCAGAATGGCCATTTCTTGTAGTTCATCCGGGCGAATCATGCCTGGAAACAGCACCGACGAGTTTGCACCTCGGGTGACGCCTGATTTGGCTCGATCGTGCTCGTCGGCGAGCTCGCCGACCAGCTCTTCGACCAGGTCTTCAAGTGTGGCGATACCCGCCGTGCCACCATATTCATCAATGACAATCGCGAGCTGAAGTCCCTTGGCTCGAAGCTCAACCATCAGGGTTTCAAGGCGCATGGTCTCTGGCACGCGCAACGGTTCGACCATCAGAGCGGTTGCTGGAACATCCGCTCGCTTTTCTCTCGGCACCGAGGCTGCCTGCTTGACGTGCACGACACCAATCACATCGTCAGACGACCCATCGGTAACCGGAAAACGCGAGTGCCCAGTTTTGTTGCAAAGAGCGATCACGTCGGTTGCCGAGGCGGATGCGTCGACGCTGTGCATGCGCGGGCGCGGAGTCATTACGTCGGCAGCCACTAGCTGGCTGAGCGCAAGGGTTTTGGTTAGCAAGGTCGCTGTTTGAGCATCCAGCGCTCCCAATGAAGCCGAACGTCGCACCAAAGAGATAAGTTCTTCGGCGGTGCGGCTCGAACTCAATTCTTCTTTTGGCTCGATGCCCATCAGCCGCACGATCGCGTTACCGGTTCCATTGAGCGCAAATAGCATCCAGCCGGTAAGCCAAGTGAAGGCAAGTTGAAACAGCACTACTGCCTTGTTCACTTCGAGCGGCAGGGTCAGGGCAAGTTTCTTTGGCACCAATTCGCCGATGAGTGTCGAGAAAATTGTGGCAATCAGCATGCCGAGAGCAACCGCGAGCGTGTGCTTTGCGCCTGCATCTAGAGCGAAAGCTTCGAAAGATGGCTCGAGAAGCTTCGTGAGCGCTGGCTCTGCCAAGAAACCGGTGAGCATGGTGGTCAGCGTGATGCCGAGTTGAGCGCCGCTCAGGTGGGTCGATGTGCGCTTGAGAGCCTTGATGGTGTTGCTGAGGCCGCGTTCACCTCGCTCACGACGCGCTTCAAGGTCGTTTCGCTCAAGATTGATAAGAGAAAACTCGGATGCCACGAATAGGCCCGTGCCAATTGTGAGTGCCAGCCCCAAGGCAAGCATCAACCACTCATTCATCGCGCGACACCGCGCTGACTATGATGACCGCTACTAGATCCGTCCATACCTTTACAGCATAACCGACCGCTCCGAAACGATTAGGCTAGTAGTTGCTCATTGAAAGTACAAGGGTAAAGGGTGGTCTCTGTTGTCTAACACCGACGAGAATTCGCAAAACGAATTCGGAGCCAATCAGTGGCTCGTCGAAGAGATGTACGAGCAATGGGTGACTAACCCAGACGCGGTCGACAAAGAGTGGTGGCCCATTCTTGAGCGCTACCACGGTGCCCAAACCGTCAACCCAACCCAACCATCAACTAGCGCGCCAGTCGCACCAAGCCCCGCTGCCCCAGCCCCTTCGGCACCAGCACAAACCACCGAGGCAACCATCGTGAACGAACAACTTCAGCCAGCCGCAACCGAAGCACCAGAGCCTTCACAACTGGTTGCCAAGACCACCCGCGTTGAAGCTCGCCCCCAGCCAATTCCCGCGCAAGCACCGATTACCGGCCTAATCGATGTAATCGAAGATGGCGAAGACCAGGTCAACGTTCTCAAAGGCATGTCTAAGGCTCTTGCCTCAAACATGGATGCTTCGCTCAGTGTTCCTACCGCAACCTCGGTTCGCACCATCCCCGCTAAGTTGCTGATCGACAATCGAATCGTGATCAACAGCCACCTCGGCCGCACTCGCGGAGGCAAGGTTTCGTTCACCCACATTCTTGGTTTCGCGCTAATTCGAGCGCTCAAAGAGTTCCCTAGCCAAAACGTTTACTATGACGAAATTGACGGAAAGCCTGCAGCGGTTAGCCCGGCCAACGTCAACCTAGGTCTTGCGATCGATATTCCTAAAGAAGACGGCACACGTGCGCTTTTGGTGCCAAATATCAAGCGCGCACAGCGCCTGAACTTCAACGAGTACCTGCTCGCCTATGAAGAACTGGTCAAGAAGGCGCGTGGCAACAAACTCACGGCCGATGATTTCTCGGGCTCGACCATTTCGCTCACCAATCCTGGCGGTATCGGTACGGTTCACTCGGTTCCACGCCTAATGCGCGGGCAGGGCTGCATCATTGGTGCCGGCGCCCTCGAATACCCAGCCGAATTCGCTGGCATGCACGAAGAACAGCTAGCCAAACTCGGCGTTAGCAAGACAATCACTCTGACCTCGACCTATGACCACCGCGTGATTCAAGGCGCTGGTTCGGGCGAGTTCTTGAAGAAGGTTCACGAGCTTCTGATCGGCGAGCGTGGCTTCTATGAAGAAATTTTCAGCGACCTGCGCATTCCTTACGAGCCGATTCGCTGGGCTACCGACTTTGATGCAAACGACGTGGATGACCGCTCAAAGACCGCTCGCATTCAAGAACTGATCAATGCTTACCGCGTGCGCGGTCATCTCATGGCCGACGTTGATCCGCTTGAATACCAGCAGCGCAGTCACCCAGACCTAGACGTGCTAACCCACGGTTTGAGTCTTTGGGACCTAGACCGCACATTCAAGACCGGCGGTTTTGGTGGCAAGCCAAAGGCTCAGCTGCGCGACACCCTAAAGATTTTGCGTGACTCATACTGCCGCACCGTGGGCATCGAGTACATGCACATTCAAGACCCAGCGCAGCGCAAGTGGTTCCAAGACAAACTTGAGCGCCCATACGTAAAGCCTTCGCGCGAGCAGCAGCTGCGCATCCTAGAAAAATTAAACGAGGCCGAAGCTTTCGAAACGTTCTTGCAAACCAAGTTCGTTGGCCAAAAGCGTTTCTCACTTGAGGGTGGCGAATCGACCATTGCGGCACTTGACGCGATCATCACCGAGGCGGCTCAAAAGGGCCTACGCGAGGTAGCCATCGGCATGGCGCACCGTGGGCGCCTTAGCGTTCTGACCAACGT
>WLFI01000040.1 GCA_009703845.1 Actinomycetota bacterium | reverse complement strand
GCCCCGCACTCGAGATGGATCGACGTGTTCTGCGACCGCGGCGCTTTCGACGCCGACGAGGCCGACGAAATTTTGCGAGCCGGTGTGCGAGCGGGGCTGCGGCCGCGCATCCACGCCAATCAACTCGAAGCTGGCGCAGGCATCGAGCTCGCGGTCAAGCACGATTGCGCGAGCGCCGACCACTGCACGCACCTGACCGATCGTGACATCGAGTTGCTGGCCGGGTCGAACACCGTGGCCACGCTGCTGCCGGGTGCCGAGTTTTCGACGCGGGCCCAATACCCGGATGCTCGCCGCCTGTTTGCCGCCGGCGCGAAGGTTGCCCTGGCCACCGACTGCAACCCGGGTTCAAGCTTCACCACATCGATGGCGTTTTGCCTGGCGGTTGCGGTGCGCGACATGCACTTCACTCCGGCTCAGGCGCTTGCCGCTGCGACGGCGGGTGGCGCGGCGGCTCTGAGGCGCACCGATGTTGGCGGCCTTCGGGTTGGGCAGCGCGCAAATCTTGTAGTTCTAAACGCACCGAGCTTTGTTCACCTGATGTATCGCCCGGGCGTCGATCTGGTTGCATCAACCATCATCGACGGCACCTCGGTTTATGAGAGAGAAAAATGACCAAGACCATCACCATCAATTCGCGCGGCATGAGCATTGCCGACGTGGTTGCCGTTGCTCGCGATAACGCAAAAGTCGAAATAGCCGATGCTGCGCTCGACGGCATGCGTGCTACGCGCAAGCACATCGAGGCCCTGGCCGGTGGCGAGACCCCGGTTTATGGCATCAGCACCGGATTCGGCGCTCTGGCCAACCGCCACATTGCCCCCGAAGACCGAGTGCAATTGCAAAAGTCGCTCGTGCGGTCGCACGCCGCCGGCGTTGGTGCCCCGGTTGAGCGCGAGGTTGTTCGCGCGCTAATGCTGCTGCGCCTCAAGACCCTTTGTTCTGGCCGTACCGGCGCTCGTGCCGAGTTGGCCCAGACCATGGCCGCCGTTTTGAATGCCGGCATCACCCCGGTTGTTCACGAGTTTGGTTCGCTAGGATGCTCGGGCGACCTTGCCCCACTCGCCCACTGCGCCATGGTGCTGATGGGTGAGGGGCGAGCCTTCGGGCCCGATGGGCTCGAGCGCCCGGTGCCAGAGCTACTGGCCGAGGCAGGCATTTCGCCAATCGAGTTGCGCGAAAAAGAGGGTCTTGCCCTCATCAATGGCACCGACGGAATGTTGGGCATGCTGTGTCTCGCTATCTTCGACCTTGAGCACCTGCTCGACGAAGCTGATGTAATCGCCGCAATGTCGGTTGAGGGTTTGATGGGCACCGACCAGGTGTTCCGTGCCCAGTTGCACGAACCGCTGCGCCCGCATCCGGGTCAAGCAACCAGCGCGCGAAACATGTTTGCCGCGTTGGTCGGTAGCGAGATCGTTGCCAGCCACCGTCACGGTGATGACAAAGTTCAAGACGCCTACTCGTTGCGTTGCGCACCGCAGGTTGCCGGAGCAGTTCGCGACACAATCGCCTATGCCCGCTCTGTAGCCGAGCGCGAACTCGCCGCCGCCATCGACAACCCGGTGGTGCTCGAAGATGGCGAAGTTACTTCGAACGGCAACTTTCATGGCGCGCCGGTGGGCTACGTGCTCGACTTTTTGGCGATTGCTGCCACCGACCTCGCCTCGATCTCTGAGCGCAGGGTCGACCGCATGCTCGACCGTCACCGCAACTCCGGTCTCACGCCTTTCTTGGCGGCCGATGCAGGTGTTGACTCGGGGCTCATGATTGCGCAATACACGGCGGCCGGCCTGGTCTCTGACTGTAAGCGCCTCGCGGTGCCGGCCTCGGTCGACTCGATTCCGTCGTCTGCCATGCAAGAAGACCACGTTTCGATGGGCTGGCACGCCGGTCGCAAGCTGCGCCGCGTGGTCGACAACCTTCGCAATGTGTTGGCGATCGAATACATCGGTGCCGCTCGCTGCGTCGAGTTGCGCGCACCTCACAAACCCGCCCCGATTACCGGTGCCGCCATCGCTCGACTTCGCACCAAGGTTGCCGGTCACGGCCCCGACCGCTTCTTGGCCCCAGAGCTTGAGGCAGCGGCCGAAATACTTCGCGCACCCAAGGCTTAGGTAACCTTTAACCGATGCACATCCTCTTCTTTTCTGACCACCACCCTGACTCGCTCGGTGGCGTTCAAACCAGCCTTATCTTGCAAAAGAAATACCTAGAGCGCGCCGGACACAAGGTCACCGTAGTTGCCGCTCGACGCTATCGCCGCAAGCGCAACCTGACCGACCTCATCGAGGTTCCGTCGCTTCCGCTGCCACCGACCGGCGCCTATTCGATTCAGCCTTCCCTGCACCTCGCCTTCAGAAAGGCCGAGAAAGACCTCGCCGAACTTGCCGTTCCGGTTGACGTGGTTCACATTCAAGCGGATGTCTGGAACGCCATCCTCGGCGCAAAATGGGCCATCGACCACAAACTGCCACTGGTTCAAACCATGCACACCAACCTTCAGGTGGCCTTCGACCACAACGCCGGCAAGGCCGGAGGTCGCACGGTTGGCCGAATTCTCAACCGCTGGGCGAGCACCTTCTTAGACCAGCCGATGCCAGAGAATGCAACGTCACTCTGGGCTTTTCAAAAGCAAATCGCTCAGCACTCTAACTACATCGCGTCACCATCAGGTCACTACAACCGTGAGCTGATCAAGCAGGGTGTTACCGACAAAGCGTTTGTCTTTCCGAACGGTGTTGACGACGATGTTGTCGAAGGTGTCACTCACGACTGGCAAGAAGCCTCGACCCGCACGCTCAAGTTCATTTGGGCAGGTCGCTTCAGCAGCGAAAAGCGCATCGTCGAATTTCTCGAGGCCTACGCCAAGGCCGACCTCAAAAACGTCACGCTCGACATCTATGGTTCGGGTCAGCTCGAGGCGTTCGTTCGCCTGCAAGTAAAACAACTCGGCCTCAGCAAGACCGTTCACGTTCGTGGCCGCTTGCCACACAAGCAACTGGTCGCCACCTTTGCCACCGCCGACCTCGTCGCTCAGTCTTCTATCGGCTTTGAAACCCAGGGCATGACCGTTTATGAGGCCATCGCCGTTGGCACCCCGGTTTTCGTGGTTGACCCGTTGATCGCCGGCGAACTACCGGCCGAAAATGTTTGGCTCTCAAAGAAGCCTTCGATCGACGAGATGGCTCGCACTCTCAAGAGGGCGGCGGCCGACATCCGTGCCGGAAACGCCAAGCGTGCCGATGACACCGGCGAATGGTCGGTACTGCAAAGCAAGCTAACCGCCCGCATGATCAAGGTTTATGAAAAGGCAATTGCCGAGGGCGCTAAAGCCCTGAACAGATGAGGCTGATTTGAACGACGCACCGGCCACAGAGCCTGAAAGCACGACTAAAGAAAATCGCTGGATGCTCTTTCGCAACCCGCGCTTCACCTGGCTGTTTACCGCCCAAACCCTTTCGGTCATGGGTTCTCAACTCGGTGGTTTCGCCATCACCGTAGTGGCCGTTGTTTTGCTTCAGGCAAGCGAAGCCGAGATGGGTGTTCTAAATGCCGCCGGCACCGCAGCGTTTCTAGTCGTCGGTCTGCTGGCGGGAGCCTGGGTTGACCGCTGGGTCAAACGCCGCGTGATGATCATCGCCGACGTCGTGCGCATGCTGCTTATCGGCCTGATTCCGATTCTCTACCTGGCCGACATGCTCGAAGTTTGGCACCTGATTGTGATTGGTGCGATTACCGGTGTGGCCACCGTGTTCTTTGACGTGGCCTACCAATCGGTGATTCCGATTTTGTTCAAGAACGAGCACATTGCACCGGCAAACTCTGCGCTCGAGACATCCGCTCAGATTTCTTCAATCTCGGGTCCACCGCTGGCCGGCTGGCTGGTCACGATTTTCAAAGCTCCCGCAGTGTTGTTTTTCGACGCCCTTTCGTTCGGCATCTCGGCGCTAACCCTCTCGTTCATCAAAGACGACGAAAAGCCAAAGCCGCTCGAAGACCGTCGGCCGTTGCGCGAAGAGATCGCCGAAGGCATTAGGTTCGTCTGGCGAGAACCGATCATTCGCGCGGTGTCGTTCTGCACCTCGAGCACCAATCTGTTCAACACCATCGGTGGAACGCTCATGGCCATCTATGTTCTTCGCGAACTAGAGATTTCACTACCGGTTTTCGGCTTGATCATGACGGTGGCCGGTGTTGGTGGCCTCGCCGGGGCAGCGCTATCGGCCAAACTCGCCGACTGGATAGGTGAAGGCCAGCTCATCGCTGTCTCGGCCTTTGGCAGTGCCGCCGCATTCGCCCTGATTCCACTGACTTCTCTGGTCGACCACGTCTGGGCACCGTTCATTTTGGCCGCCATCGAGTTCGCCATCTCGTTCTTTGTGCTCACCTACAACATCACGCAGGTTTCGGCCCGTCAGCGCATTTGCCCCAAGCCTCTGCTCGGTCGCATGAACGCGTCGATTCGCTTCTTCGTGTGGGGCGTCATGCCAATCGGTGCGCTGCTCTCGGGCGTGCTTGGCACCGCGTTCGGTTCGCTAACCACAATCATCATCGGCGGCATAGGCATGTTGTTCGCCTCACTTTTTGTGATTCTTCACCCGCTGGCCCGCATGCGCAAACTTCCTACGGCTCCTGAAAACCAAGAAGTGGATGTCGCCTAACCGACCAGGTTCATCTGCTTTGCAGCTGCCCAAAGTTCGGCACGAGCATCGGGGTGCGCAGCCTGCTCAATCAGGTTTTTCGCCTGCTCGTTCTCGCTGTGGCCAAAGCAGTCGGCAACGCCCTGCTCGGTAACCACGTGCGAATGCTGAAACGACGTGACGTATTCGGTGATGCGCGGAACGATGGTCGAAACCTTCGCCTTGGCGTGCCATGAAGACAGCGCCATGAACGACTTGCCGCCGGGGGAGTGCAGCGCACCGACGATAAAGTCGGTCGAGCCACCGAACCCAGAGTAAATGTCGCCGCGCACGTGGCTGGCGTTGGCCTGGTCGTATAGGTCGATCTGCAGGGCGGTGTTGATGCTGGTCATTTGGTTTTGGCTGGCGATATTGGCCGGGTTGTTTGTGGTCTCGGTTCGCAACATTCGAACGTTCTCATTCAGGTTTGCCCAGTCGTATAGCTCTTGGCTGCCGAACATGAACGATGCTGTGATCTGGCGGTCGCGATCTAGCGCCCCGGCCTGTTCGAGCGCAAGAACCCCGTCGCTGAACATCTCTGTCCACACTCGAAGCCCGCGCTTTGCTGCAAGGTTTCGAACCACGGCGTCGGGAATCGCTCCGATGCCGAGCTGAAGCGTTGAACCATCGGCAACCATGGCGGTGATGCGGTCGCCGATCGAAAGCGCAGCATCCGTGCTCGGGTGTTCGGGTTTTTGGGCCAACGCCTCATCGACCTCAACCAGGTAATCGATGTCTTCGAGTGAAATCTCGGCGTCACCAAAGGTGTATGGCATGGCGGCATTCGCCTGAGCGATGACGAGCCCGCCGTTGGCTCGCGCCGCCTCGATGGCAGCCGGCAGCACGTTCACCTCGGTGCCAAGGCTCACCTTGCCGCCACGAACGCTCGAGGCGTTCAGCAGCACCACGTCTGGCTTGAAGTGATCTCGAAACAGCACCGGCACCAAGCTCAGACGGCTAGGCACATAGTTCAGGCGCGGGTGGCGGCGCATGCCAGCACCCACGAACGCCGACTCATAGCTAATGCCGTCTCTATCGGGGATGCCCGGCTGGGCGTTGAGCATGTGCAACCTGAAGCTGGCCATGGCCTGGTCGGCCAGGCGCAACAGCGTGTGCGGGGTGGCAAAGTTTCCCGACGCAATCACTCGGGCATTCGCGGGCAGCGCTCCCAGAATCTGGGATAGGCGTTGCTCGCTGATCAGTTTCAACCGAGCAGATCTTTCATCTTGGCGATTTCGGCGGTCTGGTCTTCGATCACGTGAGATGCAAAGTGTGAAACCTCTTCGTTAGCCGAGTCGGTGACATCTTCGGCCATTACTACTGCACCCTCGTGGTGCATGATCATGCCGCTCAACCAAAGTGCATCGAACTCGGCGTCTTTCACGGCCTCGAGTTCGGCAAGCTGCGCATCTGTGAGCATGCCCTGCATGTGCATGCTGTGGCTGTCATCGAGTTTTACTCCGGCAGCATCAAGCCAAGACTTTAGAATCACAATCTCGCTTGACTGGTGGGTAATGATCGATTCGGCGAGGGTACGAACATCCGCGTTTTGGGTATTGGCCAACGCCATGAACGAAATGTCGACCGCTTGCTGGTGGTGGGGAATCATCATCTGCGCAAACATCAGGTCGGCCGAAGAAAAGTCAGCGGTTGCGGCCGGCGTCGTGTGGTCTGAGTGACCGGAGTGGTCAACGGTGGCAGAGGTGGAGCAGGCAGTTAGGCCGAAAAGGGCTGTGGCGGCAAGGCTCAGGGCGATGATTCTTCTCATGTTTCTAGCCTAGGTTAGCCTTGAACCAAGGAGGCAACCGTGGCTGTAGATTGGCAGTTTATTGACAGCCTGAGTGCGCAATTTGCCTCGTGCAGGGTTGTGCCCGGCGACCGTCGCGAGTGG
>WLFI01000004.1 GCA_009703845.1 Actinomycetota bacterium | reverse complement strand
TTGCTGAAGTCGAGTCAACACCAGAGAAGGTGTCGAGCAGTTTGGTCAGTGGGTCAAATGTCACATTGCCGTCTGTGTCGTACTCTCGGCGGTCATAGATCAGATCTAGAGCGACTTTGAGCTGCTCTTGAGGAATCTGCGCCAGCGGCATGATTCGAGCCGCGTGAACGATGGCAGAGGTTAGCCCAGCCTGCACGCACTCGTGCAAGAACACAGAGTTCAGCACGTGACGCGCGGCTGGGCTTAGGCCGAACGAAATGTTAGAGATGCCCAAAGTGGTTTGTACACCCGGGTAGCGCTCGTTCAAGCGGCGGATGGCCTCGATAGTTTCGAGCCCGTCGCGGCGAGTTTCGTCTTGGCCGGTGGCGATCGGAAAAGTAAGCGTGTCAACGACGATGTCGTGAAGGCTCATTCCCCAATTAGAGATTAGGTCTTCAATCAAACGGCTGGCGATGGCGAACTTCGTTTCTGCCGTTCTGGCCTGGCCGGTTTCGTCAATGGTCAGTGCTACTACAGCTGCGCCGTGCTCTTTCACGATCGGCATGATTTTTGCAAAACGTGAGGTTGGGCCATCGCCGTCTTCATAGTTGACCGAGTTGATCATGGCTCGCCCACCGATGCACTCAAGGCCGGCTTCGAGCACGCCCGGCTCCGTTGAGTCGAGAACGATTGGAAGGGTCGTCGCGGTAACCAAGCGCGATACGAAGTCGCGCATATCGCGCGCTCCATCGCGGCCCACATAATCGACACATACGTCTAGCGTGTGAGCACCCTCACGAGTTTGTGACTTTGCGATCTCGATGCATTCGTCCCAGTTTTGGCTGAGCAGGGCATCCCTGAAGGCCTTCGAACCGTTGGCATTGGTGCGTTCACCGATCGACAGGTAGGTCATGGTCTGATCGAACGGCTGGTGCTGATAAAGGCTGGCAAGACCAGGTTCATCAACCCAGGTCGGGCGCTTCGGGGTTTTACCCTTCACTGCCGTTGCAAGAGCGCGGATGTGCGCTGGAGTCGTTCCACAGCATCCGCCAACCAGACCAGCGCCATATTCTTTAATGAATTGCTGCTGTGCAGATGCCAGCTCGACGTCGGTGAGCGGATAGTGCGCGCCGTCAGAAGTCAAAATCGGCAGGCCGGCGTTCGGCATGACAACCAGTGGAAGCTTTGAGAACTTGGCAAGGTAGCGAAGGTGCTCGCTCATCTCGGTTGGGCCGGTAGCGCAGTTGAGGCCGATGGCATCAATACCTAGAGCAGATAGGGCTGTTAGAGCGGCGCCGATTTCAGAACCGAGAAGCATGGTTCCGGTAGTTTCGATGGTCACCGAAACGACGATTGGAAGCTTGATTTCTAGTTGGGTCATTGCACGCTTAGCGCCAACGATGGCGGCCTTTGCTTGAAGTAGGTCTTGTGCGGTTTCGATCAGAATCGCGTCGCATCCACCTCGAATCAAGCCCCGGGTTTGCGTTTGATAGGCGTCGCGAAGGGTGCGATATTCGGTGTGCAGCAACGTCGGCAGCTTTGTTCCCGGACCAACCGAGCCAAGCACCCAACGTGGCTCATCTGGGGTGTCAAACTCATCTGCGACTGCTCGGGCAATTTGCGCACCAGCCTCGGCCAATTCTTCGATGCGACCTTCGATGCCGTATTCCGCTAGGTTCGCTAGGTTCGCACCAAAGGTGTTGGTTTCAATCGCCTGTGAACCGGCAGACAGGTAGGCGCGGTGAATGTCGGCGATGATGTCTTTGCGGGTTACGTTCAAAACCTCGTTGCAGCCCTCATGGCCTTCAAAGTCGGCTAATGACGGAGCAGCCGCTTGAATCATTGTTCCCATTGCGCCATCGGCCACGACCACACCATTCGTGATGGCGTCGATCAGCAGTTTCGATTTGGTTGGGTACATAGACCTCCAATTCTACCCGCCGCATAGCGATAAACTTCTCGGGTAACGGGCACTGCAGCCCCCATCATTCCAACCATCTAGGGGCAATCTTGAGTGCGATCGTAGAGGCGCTAAACCGTCGAACAAACGGTGGCAAACCTACGCTTTCTTTCGAATTCTTTCCGCCGAAAGATGACGCCGGTTTCGACACCCTGAATGAGTCGTTCGAACAGCTCCAGAGGCTATCCCCCGACTTTGTCTCGGTCACCTACGGGGCCGGAGGTTCTAACCGCGAACGCTCAATTGCTGTCGTCGAAAGCTTCTCAAGCCGAGTTGCAACCATCGGCCACCTCACCTGTGTTGGGGCAACAAAACAAAGCACACTGGCAGTTATCCGTCAGTTTGAGCAGGCCGGAGTGGCGGGCATCCTCGCTATTCGAGGCGACAACCCGGCTGACAACCCAGATGCGCTGAGCCAGGGCGAACTAAAGCGAGCGGTAGACCTGGTTAGCCTCGCCCAAGAGTCGTCTTCGTTGCCAGTTGGCGTGGCTGCGTTTCCAGAAAAGCACCCCGAGTCTGTTGACATTGCGGCTGATGTGCGAGTTCTCAAAATCAAACAGGATGCTGGGGCAAAGTTCGCCGTGACCCAATTGTTTTTTGCGGCGTCGCACTATGTCGAGCTAGTGGATGCTGCGCGCGAGGCCGGCGTGACGATGCCGATCTTGCCCGGGCTCATGCCCATTGCCAACGCCAAGAATGTTTTGCGAATGGCTCAACTCAGCGGGGCCAGTGTGCCATCGGATTTGCACGACCGACTAATCAGCGCAACCGATGAAGACGCCGCTCGCGAAATCGGCATGGCATACACGGTGCAGTTGGGGCGTGAATTGCTTGCGGCTGGTGCACCGGGTTTGCACATCTTTGCTCTCAACCAATCAAAGGCTGCCACCCGAGTGGCCAAAGAGGTTGGGCTCGCCTAGCAACAACATCATTCTCGCCTGAGCCTCATTGTCTGCGCATCGGGTTAGTCTTGCTCTCGTGAACGACGCTCTCTTCGACCTGCCAGTATCTCCCCTTCCCGATTGGGCAAAAAAGCTCGCGGTGTTTGACCTTGAAACCACCGGACTCGACCTGCGTGAGGCCCGAATAGTCACCGCCTGCGCAACCACTATCGACGAGAACGGCCAAATCATTGGCGATGAAATCGAGTGGTTGGCAGACCCCGGCATTGAGATTCCGGCCATGGCAGCATCGGTTCACGGTGTAACCACCGAAAGGGCTAGGGCCGAAGGCAGACCTGCCGCCGAAGTGGTGTCAGAGATTGTCGAAAAACTGCGCAGCTTCTTTGAAGCCGGCATTCCAGTGGTGGCCTATAACGCGCCATATGACTTCACCATCTTGCGCGAAGAGGCCAAGCGTCACGGAATCGAACCATTGAACAACCCGATGCCAGTGATCGACCCGTTGGTGATCGACAAATTCCTTGATCGTTATCGCTCCGGCAAGCGCAGACTCGAAATCACTGCCGAGTTCTACGGCGTCGAACTTCTAGACGCGCATAACGCAACGGCCGATGCTGTTGCTGCTGGTCGTGTGGCGCAAGCGGTGGCCAGAAAATTCTCAGACCGACTCTCGATCGACGCAGCTACCCTGCACTCACTGCAGGTTGGCTGGAGTAAAGACCTCGATGAAAGTTTCGCCAGGTTCATGACCGAGAAAGACCCAAGCTTCAAGGCAAGCATCGGCTGGCCAGAAAAGCCTTAACCCGGCTCTAGACACAAAAAAGACCCTCGCAAAGCTGCGAGGGTCTTTTTTATTTGAAAGTTGTTATGCGCCGAAGCCCTTGTAACGGGTGTTGAACTTCTCGACGCGACCGGCGGCATCCATGATGCGCTGCTTACCGGTGTAGAACGGGTGTGAAGCCGACGAAATTTCAACGTCGAAAACTGGGTAGGTGTTGCCGTCTTCCCATTCGATGGTCTTGCTTGAGCTAACGGTCGAGCGGGTAAGGAATGCGACGCCCGAAGCGAGGTCACGGAATACGACGGTCTCGTACTTTGGGTGGATGTCAGCCTTCATTGAAGTTCCTAAAGTCTTGTTTGGCGGTAAAGCCTGGGATTGTTCGTGCTAAGAGCACAAGGTAAAACTATACCAGACTAGTGTGCTCTAGCGCGATACCTATTGTCGACAGAATCGACAGTTATTGCCATGCCGAACGCTTCGCTGATCTTCTCTGATGTAATCGTCGATTCAATTGGGCCAGCCGCAAAAACCCGCCCCTCAGACATGATCAACGCGTGAGTGAAACCGGTAGGGATTTCTTCTAAGTGGTGAGTAACCATAATGATGGCCGGGGCTTCGGGCGCACTGGCGTAGGCTCCGATGATCTTGATGGTTTGTTCACGCGCTGCAAGGTCAAGCGAGGCAACCGGTTCGTCGAGCAACAGTAGTTCTGGGTCTGGCATGACCGCCCTGGCAATTTGGGTGCGCTTGCGTTCGCCATCAGAAAGTGTGCCGAAGGACCTGTCTGCAAAGTCTTGAAGGTGCCATTCGTTTAGAACACGGCGAGCACGACGCTCATCGATGTCTTCGTATTTCTCGTTCCAACGCCCGGTTATGGCATAAGAGGCGGTCATGACGGCGTCCAAAACCTTCTCAGAGTTGGGTATGTGAGAGGCCAACGCCGAAGATGCGAATCCGATACGAGTTCGAAGTTCAAACACATTCACTTCACCAAGCTTTTCGCCCAGAATCTCGGCGCTTCCTAGGCTCGGGTGGATCTGTGCAGCTGCAATGCGAAGCATGGTGGTTTTACCTGCGCCGTTTGGGCCGATGATCACCCAACGCTGATTAGCCTCTACCGTCCAATCAACACGGTCAAGAATTGGCTTACCGCCTCTGACAACAGAAACGTCTTTAAGTGAAATCACGGTGCTCATGGGCTAAAGCCTAAGCGAACGAGGCAATGGCATCGCGGTAGACGCCGATGGTGTCCCTCGCAATTTGATCCCAAGAGAAGTGTTCTTCAACTCTGGCTCTGCCCCGTTGACCGAACCCGTCGATGTCTGGGTGTTCGAGCATCCGGTTCAGAGCGTCCGCAAAGTCGCTGACGAACTTGACTTCGTCGAGTGGCTTTCCAGAACCATCAAGCATTTGCTCGATAGGCACCAGGATGCCCGTTTTGCCGTCTTCGACAACCTCAGGAATTCCACCCGTAGCCGTAGCAACAACCGGAATGTGGCAAGCCATTGCCTCAAGGTTCACGATGCCGAGCGGCTCGTAAATCGACGGGCAGGCGAAAACCGTTGCCGAAGAGAGAACGGCGATTAGCTCTGAGCGAGACAGGTGCCGCTCGATCCAGATCACATTGCTGCGAGTTTTGGTTAGCTCTTCAACGAGAGCGGTTACCTGCTCTTGAATCTCTTTGGTGTCGGGTGCACCCGCGCAGAGCACCAGTTGAACATCCGCTGGTAATTCTTTAGCGGCCTTGAGCAGGTATGGCAGACCCTTTTGCTGTGTGATTCGGCCAACGAACACAACAGACCGTTGATCTGGGTCAATACCAAGTCCGCGCACTACTTCGTCGTTCTTAGCTGATTGGAAAGCAGCCAGGTCAATGCCGTTGTGCACGACAACAACCTTGGCAGGATCGATTTGCGGGTATGCGCGCAAAATGTCTGCTCGCATTCCATGACTCACCGCGATGATTTTTGTGGCGTCTTCATAGGCGCTGCGCTCTAGCCAAGATGAAATGCGGTATCCCCCGCCGAGTTGCTCCTCTTTCCAGGGGCGCAACGGTTCGAGACTGTGAGCGGTAATCAGATGAGGAATCTTGTGCATCTTCGAAGCCACTTGCCCGGTGAAGTTGGCGTACCAGGTGTGCGAGTGCACGAGGTCTGCTCCAGCGATATCCTCGACCATGGCTAAGTCGGTAATCATGGTCTGAAGTGCCGCGTTAACACCGGCGAAAGATTCCGGATGTTCGTAAGCCGTGGTGTCATTTTCGTTGCGTTCAGCGCCAAAGCAACGCACCTGAACTTCGATGTCTTTTCGCAGAACCTTGACCAATTCGGCTACGTGAACACCAGCCCCACCATAAATGGCCGGTGGATATTCTTTGCTAATGAGATCAATGCGCATGACACAACATTACTAAGGCGTTAGCGCGCTGGTCATTTAGGCAATAACATTTGGCTATGAGTAAGCAGCAGCGAATTTTCGGCATGGTGCTCGCCGGCGGCGAGGGAAAACGACTCATGCCTCTCACAGCAGACCGCGCCAAACCGGCAGTGCCGTTTGGAGGCTCTTACCGGCTGATCGATTTTGCTCTCTCGAACCTGATCAACTCTGGTCTTCGCCGCATCGTTGTCTTGACTCAATACAAGTCACACTCGCTTGACCGTCACATTTCACAGACCTGGCGCATGTCGCCACTACTGGGCGCATATGTTGCGTCTGTTCCAGCCCAACAGCGTCTGGGCAAGCGCTGGTTCAGCGGTAGCGCTGACGCCATTTTGCAGAGCATGAACCTCTTGAGCGATGAGCGACCTGACATCGTCGTCGTAGTTGGCGCCGATCACGTTTACCGCATGGACTTCGAGCAAATGATTCAGGCCCACATTGAGTCTGGTAAAGGTGTTACCGTCGCAGCGATTCGTCAACCTATCTCTCTAGCTAATCAGTTTGGCGTCATCGAGGTTGACCCCAAGAACCCAAAAAAGATCGCCGCGTTTAGAGAGAAGCCTGCCAACCCGATTGGCCTACCTGACTCCCCCAACGAAGTTTTGGCCTCCATGGGCAACTACGTATTCAGCGCAACTGCGCTTATCGAAGCCATCGAAGTTGATGGCGAACTCACCGAGTCAAGCCATGACATGGGTGGCGACATTGTGCCCTACATGGTTGCTCGCGACGATGCAGCGGTGTACGACTTCACGTATAACCAAATTCCAGGTTCAACCGAACGTGACCACAGCTACTGGCGCGATGTTGGAACAATCGATTCCTACTACGACGCCCACATGGACCTCATCTCGGTCATGCCGGTCTTCAACCTTTACAACACCGAGTGGCCGATCTTCACTCAGCAGATCAACTTGCCACCGGCCAAGTTTGTGCACGATGGCGAAGGAAACCAGGGTCGCACGACCGATTCAATTGTTTCGCTTGGCACAGTTGTTTCTGGTGGCATCGTTGAGCGTTCGGTTCTATCGCCTTGGGTCAAGGTGAACTCTCACGCACTTGTTACCGACTCGGTGCTTCTTGACGGAGTTCAGATCGGACGCAATGCAACCGTGCGTAGGGCAATTCTTGACAAGGGTGTTGTTGTGAACGACGGGGCAATGATTGGCGTTGATCGCCAGCGCGACATCGACCGTGGCTTCACTGTGACCGACTCTGGTCTGACCGTGGTTGGCAAAGGTGTAGTAGTCAATCCGTGAACCGATTTTTAGTCGTCTTCGATGTTGACTCGACTCTGATTCAAGACGAAGTCATTGAGCTATTGGCCGAAGAAGCCGGCAAGCGATCCGAAGTCGCAGAAATCACCGAGGCAGCCATGCGGGGTGAAATCGATTTCGCTGATTCACTGAGGGCACGAGTTGCCACACTTTCTGGGTTACCCGAGTCGGTCATCCACTCAACCTACGAAAGAGTTCGCCTAACCCCTGGTGTAACTACGCTAATCGAGCACATTCACTCTGTAGGCGGTCTCGTCGGAGCAGTTTCGGGTGGGTTCTCACAGATTCTTCAGCCCCTTGCCGAGCGCTTGCGAGTTGATTTTCACTTAGCCAATCAACTTGGTGTCTTAGACGGCAAGCTCACTGGAGGGGTCGACGGGGTAATCATCGACAAGAGCGCTAAGGCCGCAGCTTTAGTGCGGTGGGCCGCGGAGTCGGGTATTGCACCGTCAAACACGATTGCCGTCGGTGATGGCGCGAACGACCTTCAGATGATGAGCACCGCTGCCCTCGGCGTTGCATTCAACGCAAAGCCGATTGTGCGTGACCAGGCCAATGTCGTGGTCGACTTGGCCGACCTGGCCGAACTCATTCCGCTTTTTAGATAAGAAAAGAGGCCGCCGAACTATCGGAGGCCTCTTTTCTTTTGTAAAGAATTACGCGCCGGTAGAGTGCAATCCGCCGTCAACGTGCACGATCTCACCAGTGGTCTTCGGGAACCAGTCGCTGAGCAATCCAATGATTCCACGGGCTGCAGGCTCGGTGTCGCTTAGTACCCACTCGAGCGGTGAGCGCTCGACCCAGGTGTCCTCCATGGTTGAGAAGCCAGGGATACCCTTGGCAGCGGTGGTGCGAAGAGGGCCGGCCGAGATTAGGTTGATTCGAATGTCTTCAGGGCCTAGGTAGCGGGCTAGGTAACGAGCTGTCGACTCGAAGGCAGCCTTTGCAACGCCCATCCAGTCGTAAACCGGCCACGAGACGGTGGCGTCAAAGGTGAGACCAACCACTGACGAACCCTTAGCCAACATTGGCTTGGCTGCCATGGTGATTGACTTCAAAGAGTAGGCCGAGACCTGAACTGCGGTAGAAACGTCTTCCCACTCGGTCGACAAGAAATTGCCACCAAGTGCGGTCTGTGGAGCAAAAGCGATTGCGTGAACAATGCCATCGAGGTGAGGCAGGTGCTCTTTGATGCGCGATTCGAGCGCTGCGAGGTCGTCGGGGTTGGTTGCGTCAAGCTCAATAACCGCCGCTGGTTTTGGAAGACGCTCAGCGATTTTGGTGGTGATTGGCATCATGCGGCCAAACGATGAAAGTACGATTTCTGCGCCCTGCTCTTGAGCAAGTTTTGCAACCGTAAATGCAATAGACGCCTCGGTTAGTACGCCGGTGATTAGAAGCTTTTTGCCTTCTAGAATGCCCATGTTGTTCCTTTTGTGTTCGTTATGTCTCAAGTTTGCCAGAGTTATCGGCGATTACCTGCTTTTAGTGGCCCATGCCTAGACCGCCATCAACGGGGATGACTGCGCCCGAGATGTAAGCAGCGTCGTCAGATGCCAGCCAAGCAACAACTTTCGCGACTTCTTCAGGGGCGGCGAAGCGCCCGGCCGGAATGTTCTTCTTGTACTGTGCGATGGTTTCTTCTGGCAACACCGAGGTCATGTCGGTGTCGATAAACCCAGGAGCTACAACGTTTGCCGTGATGCCGCGGCCAGCGAGCTCACGCGTTAGTGAACGAGCCATTCCAACTAGACCCGACTTGGCAGCGGAGTAATTGACCTGCCCCGCGCTACCTAGAAGTGCGACAACGCTACCGATGAAAATGACACGGCCGAACTTGGCCTTGATCATGCCCTTGGTAGCTCTGCGAAGAACCCTGAACGAGCCGGTGAGGTTGGTGTCGAGAACTTCTTCGAACTCTTCATCTGTCATGCGCATCAGAAGCGTGTCGCGAGTAATGCCAGCATTTGCAACAAGTACCTCTACAGGCCCAAGCTTTTCTTCGATCTCAGCAAATGCAGCATCTAGTGATTCGGCATTAGTGACATCTGCTACGACACTTAGAGTGCCTGCAGGGCCTTCTCCACTGCGCACCGTAACGGCTACGCGGTGCCCGGCTGCGACAAATTCTTCGGCAATGGCGCGCCCGATTCCGCGGTTTCCACCGGTAATCAGTACAGTTCTTGGAGTGGTCATTTCTTAGCCTTCTCTAGTGGGAATAGTGCCACAGCGTTGGGGTTTGAACTCATTGAAGTCTAAACCCTGAGGCTTTTTTCAAGCGTTAACCTCTCGAGAGAACATCCATGGCGAAAGCTCAAAGCGTGACCACATTAGGCGAGTCACCCGAGACCGATCGCAAGCGCAGAATGATTCGCTACTCGATTGCCATGACCGTTCGCGTGATCTGCCTGATTTTGGGCATGTTCGTTCAGGGTTGGTTCATGTGGGTTTGTTTCGCGGGGGCTGTCTTTTTGCCATATTTCGCCGTGATTTTGGCTAACGCGGGTTCGAGCGGCAACACGCCTAAGGGTCAAGCAGTCATCGAGGCTCCGACACTAGCCATTGGTGCCGATGCATTTCGCGAAGCCGGCAAGAACTAGCTGCCAGTAACTTTATGAGCGAGCAACAGTGTTCCAGGCGCGGATGCTCCGCCGAAGCATCCACCTTCATTGAGTGGGCCAACCCGAAGATTCATTTCGACGGACGCGTAAAAGTTTGGGCGGCATGCGCGGAGCACCATGAGTTTCTGGTTGACTATTTGAGCGCTAGAGGTTTCTTTTTGCGCGTTAGAGACTGATGACTTATCTTGCTGAATCTTGGAAGCGCTGGCTGGTCTGGCTGGTGCTGGTCGTTATTTTCGCTGTCGCATGCGTATTTTTGAGCGAATGGCAGTTTGATCGACGGGCAACAAGAGTTGCCGAAATCGAGTTAGTGCAAAAGAACTTTGACAAAGCGGCAGTTGAGCTAAGTTCCGTGAATCTCTCCGATAAGAACAGCAAGTGGTTGCCGGTCAAGGTGGTTGGTCAGTACCTAAATGAGTCTCAAGTGCTGGTTCGCAATAGGCCTCGAAGCGGTCAGCCTGGTTTTGAGACCGTGGTGCCTTTCCGCACCGCTGATGGACAGATTTTCGCCGTAAGTCGCGGTTGGCTGCCAACTGGAAACCGCCAAGACTCCCCCGATGTTTTGCCTCTGCCTAGCCAGAAGGTGCAAGAGATTGTTGCCAGGTTGGTGCCCGGAGAGCGACAGCTTGATCGAGGTGCGCCCAAGGGGCAAGTGGCTTCATTGAGTCTTATCGAAATCGGGGTTGAAACAGGGCTCGAAATAAACCAACAGTGGTATCTGCGACTTTCAGCCGAGCAAGAGCCCGCCGACCAGGCCGTCAAGTTGCTAAAGCCAACCACCGATGAGGGAAACCACCTGTCTTATGCGATTCAGTGGTTGATCTTCGGTGTGCTTGCATTTGTCACATTGGTGTTCACCGTTCGAAAAGAGTATGACTTCTATCGATCGAAGAACGATCCGAAATATGTGCCCAAAGTGCGAAAGAAAACCAGAGCGGATGCCGATCAGGAGCTCGAAGACTCGGTCACCTGACCCTGCGCTACGAGAGCGTGATTAGGTCTAGGTAGCCGTCGTTCCAAATGTCCTCAACGCCGTCTGGCAGAATGAGCACGCGCTCGGGGTTCAAGGCTGAGACAGCGCCTTCATCGTGAGAAACCAAGACGACGGCTCCCGTGAAAGTCGCAAGTGCACGCAAGATTTCTTCACGGCTAGCGGGGTCGAGGTTGTTGGTCGGTTCGTCAAGCAAAAGCACGTTAGCCGATGAAACCACTAGTGAGGCAAGGGCGAGTCGAGTCTTCTCTCCACCGCTCAATACCCCCGCCGGTTTGTTAACGTCATCACCGCTAAACAAGAACGAGCCGAGCACTTTGCGAGCATCCACGTCGGCAAGTTGAGGCGCGGCACGTTGCATGTTTTCTAGAACCGAACGCGAAACATCCAATGTTTCATGCTCTTGCGCGTAGTAGCCAATCTTGAGCCCGTGACCAGGCTCAACCGCGCCCGTGTCTGGCTTGTCAAGGCCGGCAAGCATTCTCAATAGTGTGGTTTTGCCGGCTCCGTTGAGGCCAAGCACGACGACCTTTGAGCCCTTGTCGATAGCCAAATCAACTGCGGTGAAAATCTCGAGCGAGCCATAAGACTTCGAAAGGTTTGAGGCCATGAGCGGAGTTTTGCCGCAAGGCGCCGGGTCTGGAAAACGAATCTTTGCCACTCGATCTTGCTCGCGAACCTCATCAAGGTTTGACAGCAACCGTTCGGCTCGACGAAGCATCTGCTGAGCTGCCACGGCCTTCGTCGCCTTAGCGCCGAACTTAGCTGCCTGCAGCTGCAGTTGCGATGCCTTTTTCTCGGCATTGGTGCGCTCACGCTTGCGACGCTCCTCATCGGCTTCACGCTGCTTTAGATACTGCTTCCAGCCCATGTTGTAAACATCGATCACTGTGCGCATCGCGTCAAGGTAGAAAATTCGGTTCACAGTTTCACCGATGAGTTCGACATCGTGACTGATCACAATCAGCCCGCCTTGGTAAGACTTTAGAAAATCGCGCAGCCAGATCACCGAGTCGGCGTCAAGGTGGTTGGTCGGTTCATCCAAGATCATTGATTGAGCGTCAGAAAAGAGGATGCGCGCCAGCTCAATGCGGCGACGCTGACCGCCACTGAGGGTTTTCAGCGGCTGGTTGAGAATGTGCTCTTTGAGCCCGAGGTTGCTTGCGATGGCCTCTGCTTCGGCCTCGGCGGCATAGCCACCGGCCGCGTTGAATCGCTCTTCGGCGTTGGCATACTTTCGCATCGCCGATTGGTAAACGGCCTCATCGACCGAACCCATGTCTTCAGACGCCTTAGTCATTTGTGCGACGAGGTCACCTAGGCCGCGGGCGTTCAGTATGCGAGTTCTGGCAAGTTCTTCTGGGTCACCGCTTCGAGGGTCTTGAGGAAGATAGCCGATTTCTCCGCTGGTCTCAACGAAGCCGCCTGAGGCCTGTCCGTCGCCGGCAAGAATCTTTGTAAGGGTGGTTTTACCTGCGCCGTTTCGACCAACCAGTCCAACTTTGTCGCCTTTGTCCACTCTGAAGTTGACATCTTGCATCAAAACGCGTGCGCCAATGCGAATCTCAAGGTCGCGAACGCTAATCATGTATTTGCCCGATGCTTTGTCGAAATAAAACGAAGCACTTTGACGCTGCTCCAAAGCCCCTAGTCTACAATCGTTACTAACAAACAAGCCGACCTATGGAGCCTGATGTCATTTCTGCTAAGCGCACGTCCAACCATCGTTGACCGCATTTTCTCAAAGAGTCTCACGACCGACATTCTTCTTGTTACGGGTGGTGCCGCTCTAACTGCTGCAGCAGCCCAGGTAAGCATTCCGATGTTCCCTGTTCCGATGACGGGTCAAACCTTTGCCGTTCTGTTGGTAGCTGCCACCCTTGGGCTGACACGTTCGGCGCTGTCGATGATTCTTTACGTTGTGGTAGGTTCGCTCGGCGCTCCTATTTTTGCTGGCGCTGCGTCTGGATTCTTCGGTGCCACAACCGGTTACTTGATTGGTTTTATCGCAGCTGCGGTTGTCGTTGGTTACCTAGCTGAAAAGGGCTGGGACCGCACCCCGCTAAAGGTTGCAGCATCTTTTGCCCTCGGTTCGCTGGTTATTTATGCCTTCGGTGTCTCATGGCTTTCGATCTACCTCGGAAGCGTTGGCGCCGCAAACGACCTCGTGACTAGCCTTGCTGCTGGAATGTTCCCATTCCTTATTGGCGACGCCCTGAAAGCCGCTCTAGCCGCCGCGCTGTTGCCATCGGCTTGGGCAGCGGTTAAGAAAATCAAGGGCTAACGCCGGGTTTCTCAAAACCTCTAAAAGGGCTCCGCGCCCAGCTGTCGAACGATTTCTTCTGCCACAGCTATGTTTGCCACGACTTGAGCGTGCGTGTGCACCGGTGATTCGAGCATCCCAGCCGCAATAAAAGATGCGAACGCCGTAGCTTGGTAACTTAACCCTTCATGCCCACGCACTACAGATTCGTCGAGCCATGTTTCACCGGTCGCATAGAACTCTTTATCGGTCACAGTGACGCCAGACGGTGCCAAGAATGGGGCGTGGATGTTCACCACACCCTGCTCGAATGACGCGCTTACCGTCTGAGGTAGCGAAGCTTGCATCGACATGATCAGAGTGGCGCGAGCGCCATTGCTGTAGCCCAATCTGACTATTGCCTCGGAATCGATTAGTTTGTCACTGATTTGTCCGGTTGCCTCGATGGTGATTGGGTCGCCGAAGAGTTGCTGAGCTATTGCGATTGGGTAAATACCCATGTCGTGCACGACTCCCCCGCCACCTTTTTGCCAGAGTCGTTCAATCGATCTGTTGTCGGTTGCAAAGGCTGCCACCAGAAGCTCAGGTAAGCCAAGTGTCGGCACAAGCTGATCAATGATGCTGGCCTGAGGCAGGTAGCGAGTCCACATCGCTTCCATAGCCAGAAGACCCTTTTCGCGGGCATGGGCGAGCAGCTGCTCGGCCTCTGATGCTAAGTAGGTGATCGGCTTTTCAATAAGCAGATGCTTGCCAGAGTAGAGCACCTGCATGCCGTGTTTGAAGTGATCACCGGCACGAGACGCCACATAAACAGCATCAATCGAATCGTCAGATAGAAGTTCTTCGTAGGTTTCGTAAACAGTGCCGATCGAAAACTGTTGCGCGAAAGCGCTGGCCCGACCCGGCGTTCTCGAGGCAACGGCAACTACCTGTTGACTGGTGTGCTCTAGAACCGAGCCGACCCAAGCCTCTGCGATTGATCCTGGTGCGAGCACGCCCCATCGCAATGATGGAACTGAACTTGGGTCGATAATTCTTGGCTCTGGGATGCTCATGGCATCAGTCTAGGCCTGTGACTAGATTGCGAACCCGATCGAACGCATTTGCTCGCGACCGTCTTCGGTGATTAGTTCAGGACCCCATGGCGGCATCCACACCCAGTTGATTCGAAACGCTTCGACGTGACCGTCGAGCGCCTCTGCGGTTTGCTCTTCGAGAACGTCGGTGAGTGGGCAGCCGGCCGAGGTAAGGGTCATGTTGATTAGTAGCGAACCGTCATCCTCTGACTCTTCTAGACCATAGATCAAACCGAGGTCGACGATGTTTAC
>WLFI01000039.1 GCA_009703845.1 Actinomycetota bacterium | reverse complement strand
TTCTGGCTCCTAACCGTTTTCTACATCATTTCGGCGGGCGGCTACGCTGCCTGGGGCCTCCTTGACCCGAACTACGGCTACATCGAGGTCGTCGGCTTTGCAGCAATCTCGATGTTGGTTTTCATGTCTGGATTCATTGGCTTCTACGTTGAAAAGACGGCTCGCGTTCAGGGCCCGGGTCCTGAAGACAACGCGGATGCTCGCATCGAAGACGGCGAGTCGGAGATTGGCTTCTTCGCACCCTGGTCTTGGTGGCCGTTCTTCCTTGGTCTATTTGCAGCCCTAGCGTTTGCTGCTCTCGCGGTCGGATGGTGGCTGTTCTTCATCGCGTTCCCACTCGCTATAATCGCGATCATCGGCTTAGTTTTCGAGCACAGCCGCGGTCAGCACGCTCACTAATTCATCAAATAAAGAAAGCCACCGTTGCAGAGTCTGCGCGGTGGCTTTTTTATTTAGATATAAGCTTTTTTAGCTCAGCGATATCATGCGGATGTTTCACCCGGCGAATGTTGAAGGTAGCAGACTCTAGATCGTCGAATTCTTGTCTACGTCGCTCAAAGTTTGACCAAGACCAGAGCAGAACATTCAGTTCTGGATCAGAGCTCAGTAGGTAACGCAAGCTCTCTCGGTTACCGTTCCAAAGCGGTTTTCTCAGCACCACTCTGGTCAGGGATCGCCAAATAAGTCGGCTCATAACTATTCTCTTGGGGTAATCCAGCAGAATGACATCAGTTGCTCTAGACAGAACAAGATCTCGCACCTGGGAGTAATTGCCGTCTACTATCCAGGAATCAGCGCTACAGAACGCAGCAACACGGTTTCGAAAATCATGATTTGGCAGCGGCTGCCAGTTGGCCTGATGCCGCAACGAATCCAGCTCAAGATGAGGTAAGCGCAGTTGAAGTGAGAGCGCTTGAGCCAGATGGGTCTTGCCGGCTCCAGAGCTGCCCATGATGAAAACTCGCATACTAAGCATGAGTTTAGGGTAAAAGAATCGGGCCAATCCCTTGCGAGGTTGGCCCGATTCTTAAGGTGCTTAGTGCAGTTCCTTACCGTGGTCGTGAGCTGCTTCGATTTCACCCTTAGTTGGTGGAACCACGCGGTCTTCAAAGTAGAAGCGCGACAGAGCGGCACGGATGCGCGAGCGCAAGGTGATGACACCCTTGGCGTTCGGGCGGGCCAACATCGGCTCGTAAGCCTTGTAACCGACGAGCTTGTATAGCTCGTACTCGTCCATCGGCTCGTGAACTTCGATGTACTCACCGTGGGGCAAGCGCACAACGCGACCGGTCTCGCGGCCGTGTAGGGCAATCTCGCGGTCTTTGCGCATCAGCGCCAAGCAAGCGCGCTTGGTGATGATGTAGGCCGCGATCGGGCCGACGATGAGAAGAATCTGCATCGAGGTTAGAACGTGGTTCAACGAGAGTTGGAAGTGAGTGGCAATCAAGTCGGTGGATGCACCTGCCCAGAGAACCGCGTAGAACGTGATACCTGCGGCACCGACGGCGGTGCGAACTGGAGTATTTCTCGGTCGGTCGAGAACGTGGTGTTCACGCTTGTCTCCGGTAACCCATGCCTCTATAAACGGATAGAGTGCCACAACGACGAGGAACAATATGCCAACCACTAGCGGGATCAGGATGTTCATCGACAGAGTGAAGTCGCCAATCATGAATTCCAAGTGAGTTGGTGCCAAGCGCAGAGCCCCGTCGAGCCATCCGATGTACCAGTCAGGCTGAGTACCAGCCGAAACAGGGGAGGGATCATAGGCTCCATAAGCCCAAATCGGGTTGATGGTGAATGTAGCTGCAATCAGCATGATCACGCCGAACACGATGAAGAAGAATCCACCGGCCTTGGCAACGTATACAGGCATGAGCGGGTAGCCAACGACGTTGTCGTCGCGCTTGCCAGGGCCTGCGTAGTGGGTGTGCTTGTGAATGACCACCATGAACAGGTGCACGGCCACGAATACGAGAATCAAGGCAGGCACGATCATGATGTGCAAGCTGTAGAGGCGCGCCACAATGGCCTCGCCAGGGAACTCTCCGCCAAACAGAAGCGACGAGGTGTAGGCGCCGATGTAAGGAATTCCCTTGATCATGCCGTCGATAATTCGAAGACCGTTACCCGAGAGCAAGTCATCAGGAAGTGAGTAACCGGTGAAGCCGCCGGCCATACCGAGCACGAAAAGCACGAATCCGACTACCCAGTTGATCTCGCGCGGCTTGCGGAACGCGCCGGTGAAGAACACACGGAGCATGTGCAAACCTGCAGCAGCTACGAAAAGCAGTGCAGACCAGTGGTGCACCTGACGGAACAGCAATCCGCCACGAATCTCAAAAGAGATGTCTAGGGTCGAGGCGTAGGCAACCGACATTTCGGCGCCCTTTAGGGGAGCGTAAGAACCCTCGTAGATGACTGGAACCATAGAAGGCTGAAACCAGAAGGTTAGAAAGGTTCCTGAGAGAAGTAGAACCAAGAACGAGTAGAGCGCTACTTCACCGAGCATGAATGACCAGTGATCAGGAAAGACCTTGCGTCCGAACTCTTTCAGAATGCCAGCTACACCAACACGTTCGTCTAGGTAGTTGGCGGTTCCGGCTAGAAAGCCGCCCTTTTTCTTAGCTGTTGCAGTTGCATTACTCATTTACGCTACGCTCCCAGAAGCTAGGGCCTACAGGCTCATTGAAGTCATCTTGTGCAACCAGGTAGCCTTCTGCGTCAACCGCGATAGGCAACTGTGGCAGCGGGCGCGAGGCCGGGCCAAAGATTACCTTGCAGGCATCGGTTAGGTCGAAGGTCGACTGGTGGCAAGGGCAAAGCAGGTGGTGGGTCTGCTGCTCGTAAAGGGCAACAGGGCAACCAACGTGCGTGCAAATCTTTGAATACGCAACGATTCCGTCGTAAGACCAGTCTTTGCGTTCTGCAGATTCTTTCAAAATTGTTGGGTCTACGCGAACCAAAAGTACGGCAGCCTTGGCTTTTTCTTCGAGCTTGTGGTGCTCTAGCTCGGCTAGTCCTTCTGGAATGACGTGGAATACCGAACCGATGGTCACATCTGAAGCTTTGATCGGTTTGCCGTCTGGGTCGCGAGTTAGGCGAGTGCCCTTCTTCCACATGGTGTGCTTCAGGCTGTCTTCCGGGTTCGGGCCTAGATCAGCAAAAACTAGGATGCCCGGCAGCGGGAAGAACGCGAGTGCACCGTAAAGGCTGCGGCGAATCAACTTGCGACGGCTAAAACCAGATTCTTTGTTGGCAAGGTCAATGATCTCGATTGCGCGAGCACGAGTCTCTTCGCTGCCACGGGTCTGATGACGCGCTTCTGAGACTTCGGCGTCTGGCATCAGGGTCTTTGCCCAGTGAACAGCGCCAATGCCGATTGCCAGCATGCCGAAAGCAGCACCCAATCCGAGCAGTAGGGTGTTGTCGCGAACGCTTGCGTTGCTGCCTTCCACGATTGGGAACGCGAAGTAGGCGTAAAGCGCAAATGCGCTGCTGACGATTGAGAAGAGGAACAGTGCTGCCACCTGGCGAGCGGCACGTTTTTCGTGTGCTTCGCTCTTGTCGGTCATGCGAACGCGGTGTGGCTCCATGCCTGGGTCTTTTACGGCGTCTGGTGCGATAACCGCTAGACCTGCCGAATAGTCGTGCTCAGCATCCTCGGCTTTTGCCAGAGATTTGCTCTTGTCGCTCACTTGATTTCTCCTTGATTCTCAGGCACTAGTTCGACTTAGCGCCGAGCCAAATTGTGATCACTACGATGCCACCCAACACGAAGATCCAAACAAATAGTCCTTCGGCAACTGGGCCAAGACCACCTAGTTCTTCACCACCGGCAGATGGGTTAGCTTCTACGTATTTGAGGTACGAGATGATGTCGCGCTTGTCTTCGGGGGTTAGGTTCGAGTCATTGAATACCGGCATGTTCTGTGGGCCGATAACCATTGCCTCGTAGATGTGCTTGGCTTCGACACCTTCTAGGCGGGGTGCGAACTTACCGTCGGTAAGTGCACCACCAGCGCCAACTGCGTTGTGACACATCGCGCAGTTAATGCGGAACAGCTCTCCACCCTTGCTGGTGTCACCCGACGCTAAAGCGGACTCACCGACCCATTCTTCAGATGGGATTGATGGTCCAGGTGAAAGTGAAGCAACATATGCAGCCAACTGTGCGGTTTGCTCTTCGGTGAACTGAACGGGCTTTTTCATGACCTGGGGGCCAGAAGCCTGAGCCGGCATGCGGCCGGTGCCTACCTGAAAGTCAACTGATGCGGCTCCAACGCCGATCAAGCTAGGGCCCATGTTGCCGCCCTCGGCGTTCGAACCGTGGCACGAGGCGCAGTTTGCCAAGAATAGCTTCTTGCCAGCATCCACTGTTTCTTGGCTGACTTCGCTTGCCGTGCTAGAAGTAACCGCGTTGCTTGCAACTGCGTATCCGCCACCGCTAACCAGCAGCCCAGCAAGAATTACCAGGATCGCGGCAAGTGGGTTGCGACGTGCGTTGTTCATTTTTTGCTTCGTCATTTTTGTCTTTCGCAAATCTTTATTTCAATACGTAGATGATTAGGAAAAGGCCGATCCAGACCACGTCTACAAAGTGCCAGTAGTAAGAAACCACGATCGCGCTGGTGGCTTCGTAGTGCCCGAACTTCTTGGCAGCGAAGGTCTTGCCGATAACCAACAAGAATGCGATCAAACCGCCGGTCACGTGCAATGCGTGGAAACCGGTGGTGATGTAGAAGGCGCTGCCGTATGCATTTGAACTGAGCGAGATTCCCTCAGCGACCAGTGTGGCGTACTCCCACACCTGACCGGCAACGAAGATTGCACCCATCACGTAAGAAATCATGAACCACTCGACAAGGCCCCACTTGACAGGGGAGAGGCCGGTGGCACGAGGCTGCATGCGCTCTGCGGCGAAGACACCGAACTGAGCTGTGAATGAAGAGAGAACCAGAATGATGGTGTTAACAGTGGCGAACGGAACGTTCAAAAGTTGTGTGTCGGCCTCCCAAATGGCTGGGGAGTTGGCTCGGAGGCTGAAGTACATCGCAAACAGACCTGCGAAGAACATCACCTCGCTGCCTAGCCAAACGATTGTGCCCACCGAAGTTGGGCTTGGGCGGTTGATAACTGGGCTTGTTTTAGCCGTTGCAACGGTCGAAGACATGGGTCAAGTCTAACCCTTCGACGGCTGCCAGATTGCCATTTTGGGGGCTAAACACGCGGAAATTGCCCGATAAACTTGGGCGCATGACTCATGCGCTCAACTGGCCAAGCATCCTTGGCAAATTGCTGGCTAAATCTGACCTGGATAGGGCAGAGGCGGCTTGGGCAATGACCGAGATTATGTCGGGTGACGCCGCCGAAGCTCAGATCGGTGCGTTCATGATGGCTCTTCGTTCGAAGGGTGAGTCGGTTGACGAGTTGGCGGGGCTCGTCGACGTAATGCTTGAGCACTCGGTGCTGCTAAACACCGGCAATGACGCTGTCGATATTGTTGGAACCGGGGGAGACCTTGCCGGAACTGTGAACGTATCGAGCATGTCCGCGGTGCTTTGCTCTGCTGCAGGCGTGCCAGTGATGAAGCATGGTTCGCGGTCGGCGTCTGGCAAAACCGGTTCGAGCGAAATGTTAGAAGTGCTGGGTATTCGCCTAGACCTCTCGCCAGAGCGCGTTGCCGATGTCTTTCGCGAAATCGGCCTAACTTTCTTCTTCGCACCCGTTTTTCACCCGGCGATGCGTCACGTGGCGCCGGTTCGTAAAGCCCTCGGGGTTCCGACCACTTTCAACTTCCTGGGGCCGCTAGCCAACCCCGCTCAGCCGATCGCAACTTCACTTGGCGTGGCAAATCGCGCAGTTGCACCGCTAATGGCTGCCGAGGTTGCCGCCAGAGGGCGTTCTGCTCTGGTTTTTCGCGGTTCTGACGGCCTCGACGAGCTCACCACGAAGGGAATTAGTGAAATTTGGCAGGTTTCTGGGGGAGAGGTGCGCGAATTCGTGCTCGATCCGACCAATTTGGGGCTTGCTAAGGCAAATTCGGCCGATTTGGCCGGTGGCGACGCCCAGCACAATGCCAAGGTTGCTCGCATCGTGCTTGGCGCAGACAACTGGGATGCTGCGCTGCAGCCAGCGCGCGACATAGTCAGACTGAACGCAGCCGGCGGTATTGTGGCTTACCGTTTGGCAAAGGATGCCACGCAAACAGGTTTAGACATTCACGAGCGTTTCTCGGCTGCGTTGGCTCAGGTAGACGCTGCTATCGCAGCTGGAGCACCTGCGCAGAAGCTATCGGCCTGGATTACTGCCACACAGGCTTAGTAAGTGCTACAAACCTCAGGTTGGGGGTAGTGGCCAGATAAATGTTAGTTGACATAATGTTCATTATCGGCGTTATTTATCGGGTTAGCTAGAAGGGGTTCTGGCTCAAGAACTCCGCCAGGCCGTGTGGTCCAACCAGATCGCTCGTGAGCATCAACTCCTCCGGTTTCCACCAGCGGAACTCAAGAACATCGCGACGTTCGTCGTCAGTCCAGCCCGAAGCATCCAAGTTCAAACCTTCAACCTTTAGTTGAAAGAATG
>WLFI01000038.1 GCA_009703845.1 Actinomycetota bacterium | reverse complement strand
TTCACTGCTCCATCCATGACACCACTTACGAGGCGTCGGCCGACAACTACGAACAAGATCAGCAGTGGGAAGGTGGCCAAGAAGGCTCCACCCATGTTGAGTGCGTAGTCAAGTGTGTAACTGCTCTTGAGCTGGTTCACGGCAACCTGAACCGTGAACACCTGTGGGTCGTTCAGCACGAGCAATGGCCAGAGGAAGTCGTTCCAGGTGGCCAAGAAGCTGAACAGACCTAGAACGAAACCGCTCTGGGCGATGATCGGAAACACGATGCTCCAGTAAACCCGGAACACTCCGGCGCCATCGATGCTGGCAGCTTCGAGAAGTTCGTTCGGAATCTGGGCATCGATGATTTGGCGCATCCAGAACACACCGAATGCGGTGACCAGGGCCGGCACGATAAGTGCCGTCAGGGTGTTGATCCAGCCCAGCTCGCTAACCAACATATAAAGCGGGATGATGCCAAGCTGGCTCGGCAACATCATGGTTCCGATGACGAAAACCACCATGAGCTTGCGGCCTTTGAAGTTCAACTTGGCAAACGCGAAACCGGCGATCGACGAGAAGAAAACCTGAGCAACTGCCACGACGGTACCGACGAACACGGTGTTGAACAGCGACCAGCCGAAGAACTGGTTAGCGGTGAAGACGTCTGAGATCACCTCAGGAAAACGTGGGCCAGGAACCAGTGTCGGCGGAACCTTCGAAACTTCTTCGTTTCCGTTCGACGCAACGATGTACATCCAGTAGAACGGGAACACCGAGAGCAAAGCAACGCCGGCAAGGGTGAGGTAGCTGGCAAGCGACATCTTGCGCCAGCGTGGAGTGCGGCGACGCTTGAGCTTCATCGGTTTGCCGGTTTCGTCAAGGTCGAAATCGGAGTCTTGGGTTAGGTTCACGCTCACTTGCTGTCCTCACTTGCGATTCGGCGGGTGAGCCAGAAGTTGATGGCAGAAATCACGAGAACGATCAAGGTGATCATGATTCCAACCGCTGCGGCGTAGCCCCACTTGTTGTTCACGAAGGCCTGCTCGTATAAGAACAAGGTCAGGGTTGAGAACTGACGGCTATCTCCACCGTTGAAGTTACCGCCCAGGGTCAATGGCTCTGCGAAAACCTGCAGACCACCGATCGTGCCAACGATGAGCACGAAGGTGATGGTGTTGCGAAGCTGTGGAAGCGTCACGTAACGGAACGTCTGCCACTTAGAAGCGCCATCGAGTGATGCCGATTCGTAAAGTTCGTTCGGAATCGCCAGCATGGCCGCCAAGAAGATGAGCGAGTTATAACCGACCCAGCGCCAGGTAATCATGGTGGCGATGGCGATGTGGCTAGGAATCTGCTCGGTGATCCAGTCGATGTGGCGGTCAAAACCGAAGATGTCGAGCATCAGGTTGATCAGGCCGAAGTCGCGGCCGAAAAGCTGGCCGAAGATGATGGCGATTGCAAGAACCGAAGTGATGTTCGGAACCAGCAGAATGGTGCGCCAGAAAGTCGCACCGCGAAGGTTCGGGTTGCGCAAAATGGCAGCCAAACCAATCGACATGATCATGGCCGGGATGGTCGAGAAGAACCAGATGCTGAAGGTGTTTCCAACGGCCATCCAGAATTGACCATCGTCAAGTAGCAACGCAAAGTTGTCGAGGCCGACGAACGGATGCTCTAGCTCTAGTGGATCCCAGTTGAAGAATGCGATGTAGGTCGAATAGACCACTGGCGCGAGACCGAAGATGAGAAACATAATGAAGAACGGGGCGGTGAAAATGTATCCCCAGCCCGGGTTCAGGGCTCTGATCGAACCGGCTTCGTCTCGGCTGGTTTTTTTGCGCTTTCTTGGCGCACCGGGCTGAGCATCTGCTCGCCACGGTGAAGGGGCCGCTGTGCGACGGCCCCCTCGACCGTTCGAGTTACCCGAGGTCTGACTTGCGTCAGCTACGGGAGACGTGTTGTTCATCAACTAGTTCCTAATCAGATTTGTTTCAACAATTCGGAAGATTTTTGCGCGCTTGTGCGTCGCTAACCAACCGATTTCTTGATTTCAGACAGGGCTTGTTGCCAGGCTGCCGCCGGTGTTTGTTTACCGATGGCGACGCGAGACAGCGCTTGACCGAAGATGTTGTCGATGGCGCGCTGCTTCTTGCCCTCGAAGATCGGCTTCAGCTGAAGAGCACCTGCGGTGTAAATCGAGCCAACCGGAGCGTTGTTGAAGAACGGGTCTTTGTAGTTCTTCAGCGCTGCGTCGTCATAGAGCGACGATGCCGATGGGAACAGACCGTACTTCTTGAAGATGGTCAGCTGCTGCGCAGGGGCTAGGTACCAAGACATGAACTCCCAGGCTGCGGTCTTGTTCTTGGCCGACTTTGGAATGGTCAGCTGTGAACCACCGAGGTTTCCACCACCGCCAGGCAGGTCGGCGATGTCCCACTTGCCCTTGGTCTTTGGAGCCTGCTGCTTGATGTAGTCCATCATCCAGGCCGGGGCGAGGATGGTCGCGAAGATACCGTTGTTCATACCGACGTTCCAGTCAGAGGTGAACGAGTTGATTCGGGTACCGATGTTTGCCTTCAACGCCTTGGTGGTGGTGTCGAATGCCTTCTTCACGGCTGGGTTGGTCGAGTAAATCAACTTGCCATCTTTGGTGTTGTTGTTCTCGTAGTACTTGGCGCTCGCCTGGTTTAGAACCGCGTTGTAGATGGTTCCGGCGTTGTCAATGAAGCCATAGCAAATCTTTTTCTTCTTGCAAGAGTCTTTCTCGGCAGTGGTTAGCTTCGAGTTGTACTTCTGGCCGGTTGAAATGAATTTCTCCCAGGTTGGCCATAGGGCGCCGACAGCCTTGCGGTCGGTAGGAAGGCCGTGCTTCTTGAATAGGTCAACACGGTAGGCAACCTGCATGCCACCAACGTCGGTTGGAAGACCGAAAACGGTGCCGTCATAGCCAACGCCCTGGTCCCAGCGCCAGTCGAGGTAGTCCTTCTCGATGGTGCCTGCGTTATAAGGTGCTTTGCGAAGGTCTTCGAAGTATGAAGGGTATGAGCGGAAGTAGCCGGAGTATGAAACCTCAACGGCTGCGATGTCTGGGGTCTTCTTTGCCAAGAACGCTGTGATCAGCGACTGGTGGTGAGCGTCGAGCTCACCCTTTTTGATCTGTAGAGTCACCTCTGGGTGAAGCTTCTTGTATTCGGTGATGGCCCACGGTTCAATAACGTTTCCGAATGACCAAATGGTGATGGTTACCGGGGTGGCTGCCTTAGCCGGCTGCACCAAACCCAGGGTTACAAAAACAGTGAGTAGCAGAGCGCTGATTCGCTTGAGGTTACGCATGACCTTCATCTTGTTCTCCTTGTGGCCGAGGGGTAAGGGTATCGTTGTGCGACGACACCCTTACCGCTTCGACTGTTTTTATTCGGAAAGGTTATTGCTTGCGTGAAATCGCTTTCACGTCTTACTATTGTGCGTGAAAGCGATTTCACGAACAAGCAGAATTACAAGCAAAGTTCAAACCGTTACCAAACCGTAATCGGCAGAGTGTGCGTTCTGGCGACCAACTTTAGTTAGCACTAAAGAGAGGTATAACCATGAAGAAAAACATTATGCGATTAGCTGCTCTGGCGGCAATAGGTGCGCTCGCGTTTGGCATCGGCGCCCCTTCGGCTGCGACCGGTGCAACCACCAAAAAGTTGGTCTGGGCGCTCGAGTTCAAGGGCAAAGCCAACGTCAAGCCATCTAGCTCGGTCTTTAGCTATGACGTCGGTGGCGGTGGCTGGGGTAACCTCGAGCACCAGGCCTACGTTGACACCAACGTAAAGACCGATGGGGTTTCACAAGGCAACCTTGTGTTCACAGCATCCAAGTATGAGCCGAACATCAACGAAGACATCTACTACGAGTGCCCGATCAACACTGTCGGTTCGGCCTGTGAATTCTTGAGCAGCCGCATTCACACCAAAGGCAAGCTCGCGTTTCAGTACGGCCGCCTAGAGGCGCGCATTAAGAACCCAAAGGGTGACGGCACCTGGCCAGCATTCTGGATGCTCGGCAACGACTTTCCTGGAAACCAGTGGCCTAACTCTGGTGAAATCGACATCATGGAGGGCAAGGGCGCAAACCCTTGGACCGTCTGGGGAACCGTTCACGGCCCAGGCTACTTTGGTGGCGATGGCATCACCAACACCTGGTCGCTCGACAAGCCACTGAGCTCGACCTACAACGTTTATGCCATCGAGTGGTTCCCGAACAAGATCAACTGGTACATCAACAACAAGTTGTTCCACACGGTAACCCCGAAGAGCGTTGGAACCAACAAGTGGGTTTTCAACAAGCCTTTCTTCTTGATTCTGAACCTAGCCATGGGCGGTCGCTTCACCGGTGACCTAGACCCAGACCTGACGTCGGCCAAGATGTATGTCGACTACATTCGCTACTACACAATCAATGGCCAGGGCAAAGTCACTGGCACCGCTGCCGCCATCAAGGCCGGCAAGCCTTAGGCAAAATTCAACGAGGATGCTCCCCCGCGGCGATTGCTTCGGGGGAGTTTTCTTTTGCCGTGGTTAGCTGGTTGTTTGCTCAGCTTGTTTAGCCGAAGCCAGTGCGTGCATTTGCGGTGCCGAACTAATGGCCAGCGAAGCGAGGGCGACGCCAATGGCAAGAGCAAGATAAACCGGCTGAACCCCAACCTGGTCTACGGCGAAACCTACCGCGATGAATGAGATCATCGGGCTTGCGTTCCAAACCGCCATCTCGAGGCTAAACACACGCCCGCGCAAGTTCGCCGGCACCTGGCGCTGAACCACGGTGTTCAGCAGCGGAATCACAGGAGCGAACGAGAAGCCCAGAATCGCACCCAGCACCAACATTCCCCACTGAGGCAGAAGAAACGCCATCGGCAGCATCGCAGCCGAGATGCCGAACAGAACCATGCGCAGCAGATTGGGGTAGCTGATGCGAGCTGCTAGCCACTCATAGGCGAGCGAGCCGAACACACTGGCCGTTGCCATGGTGGCAATCAAGAATCCGAGCCCCTCGGGCTGGCCGATGTCGTTAAAGTAGCGTGGCAGCACGACCATCTCGGTCGGAATATAGATGAGGCTCACGGCGAGCAGCGAGATGAACAAAATCGCGACGGCCGGGTAGCGGCCCAGAGCCCGCACGCCCTCGAATGCATAACGCAACGGGCGCTTGATGTCATCGTCAGCGCTGGCAGGCTCTTGCTTCTCGACAACCTTGACCGCCAACATAAACAAAGCGGATGCTGCACCAGCGCCTGCCGACCACCAAAAAGCCATCATCGGGCCAGAGAAACCAATCACAATCGCACTAATGGCCGGGCCAACCGCAAACCCAGCGGCGAACACGGCCTCGTGCAGCGAGTTAGCTCGGTCGAGGGTGAGCCCGGCCTTGGCTGCGACATCCGGCACCAAAGATTTTCGAGCCGACTGACCGCCCGGCGAGAAGATGTTTCTAATCACGGCGAGCACGACCAGTGACCAAAGGTTGATGGCACCGAAAACCGCCATCAGCGGAAAGGCGATTGTGGTGAGAACCGTGACACCCTCGGCGGCCCAAGCCACTCGGCGGCGACCAATCGAGTCGATGAACGAACCCATCATTGGGGCGAGCAAGAGACCAGGAATGCTGCTGGCAGCGATTACCAATGCGCCTTGGGCCGAAGAGCCGGTGACATCGAGCACGAGCCACGGCAGGGCAATGAAGATGATGCTGCCCGAAATGACTCCGGCGAAGTTAGACGCCTGGGTCAGAACGAAGGCGCGCATTTAGCGCAGGCCCAGGTCATCCAGGGTTATGGCGGTGAGGTATCTAAAGCCAGCGTCTTCGATCACTTTTTGCGCTCCGGTGTCACGGTCAACCACGGTGGCTACGGCGACCACGATTGCGCCGGCTGCCTTCAAGGCTTCTGCTGCGGTCAACGGTGAGCCGCCGGTGGTCGAGGTGTCTTCAACGACGACAACCTTGCGGCCGGCCACGTCTGGGCCTTCGACCTGGCGACCCATGCCGTGCGCCTTGGCTGCTTTGCGAACCACGAAGGCGTCGATCGCGCGACCGCGAGCGGCACCCTGGTGAAGCACCGAGGTGGCAACCGGGTCGGCACCCATGGTGAGACCGCCGATTGCATCGAAGTCGGTTACACCGTTTGCGTCTAGAAGGTCGAGAATCACCTGGCCGATGAGCGGCGCGGCCTCGTGGTGCAGCGTGGCTCGACGAAGATCAACGTAGTAGTCAGCCTCAAGCCCGCTCGACAACGTCACACGGCCGTGCACAACGGCAAGTTCTTTGACTAGCTCAACAAGGCGTGGCTTTGAAGGTGAAGAAAAGGTCATGGGTCAATCCTAAATCTTGGATGCTGTGGCCGGCGCTCGACCAAAGTCGAAGTTACCCGGGCAAAGCGAAAGGGGATGGTTCCGCACAGAACCATCCCCTTTGCTAACGCTGATTACTAACCGATGGTTACGTAAACTGCGCGGGTAACTTTTTGACCCTTGGTGGCGTACTTGGCTGGGTCGCGAAGTTCACGAGCAACCACGATCTTTACGACCACAGGTTCGGTGATCTTCTTGAGTGCTGCAAGTGCGGCCTTGTCGGTCGATGAGCTGCCGCCACAAAGTG
>WLFI01000037.1 GCA_009703845.1 Actinomycetota bacterium | reverse complement strand
GCGCCCAGAGTCGAGAAGGTTGCCGCCGCGCCGCTCCAGGCCGCTGTGCCAGAAATGTGTTCGGCGAGTAGCGCGCCGATCGAGAGGGTTGAGCCTAAACCGAATCCAGATAGCACCTGACCAGCGGTTAGTACCCGCACTGTTCTGCGCTGCAGAAACTCCAGACCTTCATGGCTCACCGCCCCAGCCTAACCCTTGACGGGTAAACTTGAGGTTCATCCGTTTTTTACTTAGGTGGGTTATGTCTACACCGCTAACGCTGGCCGAGAAGGTCTGGAATGACCACTTGGTGGTCAAGGGCGAGAATGGTTCGCCAGACCTGCTCTACATCGACCTTCACCTCGTTCACGAGGTCACCAGCCCCCAGGCTTTCGACGGTTTGCGCCTTGCCGGTCGCCCGGTTCGCCGACCAGATCTAACCATCGCCACCGAAGACCACAACACTCCTACCTGGGACATCGACAAGCCGATCGCCGACATCACCAGTCGCACCCAGATTCACGCCCTGCGAAGCAATGCCGAAGAGTTTGGCATTCGCATCCATTCGCTTGGAGACATCGAGCAGGGAATCGTTCACGTGGTTGGGCCGCAACTTGGTCTAACCATGCCTGGCATCACCGTGGTTTGTGGCGACTCACACACCTCGACCCACGGCGCTTTTGGCGCGCTGGCGATGGGCATTGGCACCAGCGAGGTTGAGCACGTGCTCGCCACCCAGACTCTGCCGCTCAAGCCGTTCAAAACCATGGCCATCAACGTCGAAGGCACCCTTCGCCCAGGCGTCACTGCCAAAGACATCATCCTCGCCGTAATCGCCAAGATCGGCACCGGCGGCGGTCAGGGCTATGTGCTCGAATACCGCGGCAGCGCCATCCGTGCGCTTTCAATGGAAGCCCGCATGACCATTTGCAACATGTCGATCGAGGCGGGTGCGCGTGCCGGCATGGTTGCGCCAGACCAGATCACCTTCGACTACCTCAAGGGCCGACCGCACGCTCCAGAAGGTGCCGACTGGGATGCCGCCGTGGCTTTCTGGAAGACTCTGCCTACCGATGAGGGTGCCACTTTCGACGCCGAGGTCAACCTCGACGCCAACACTCTTGATCCCTTTGTCACCTGGGGCACCAACCCAGGCCAGGGCGTTTCGCTGCTTGACGTGGTGCCAAACCCGGTCGACATCGCCGACCCAAATGAGCGAGCCGCCGCCGAGCGTGCACTCGAATACATGGATCTCACCCCTGGCACCAAGCTCAAAGACATTCGCGTCGACACCGTGTTTTTGGGTTCGTGCACCAACAGCCGCATCGAAGACCTTCGCGCGGCTGCCGAAATCATCAAGGGTCGCACCAAGGCCGATGGCGTTCGCATGATGGTCGTGCCCGGTTCGGCACGTGTTCGCCTGCAGGCCGAAGCCGAGGGTCTCGACAAGGTATTCAAAGACTTCGGTGCCGAATGGCGCTTCGCCGGTTGCTCGATGTGTCTTGGCATGAACCCAGACCAGTTGGCTCCGGGCGAGCGCGCAGCATCGACCTCAAACCGCAACTTCGAAGGCCGCCAGGGCAAGGGCTCGCGCACTCACCTTGTCTCGCCGCTGGTTGCCGCAGCCACCGCCATTCGCGGCACGCTTTCTAGCCCAGCCGACGTCGAGGAGGGCAACTAATGGAAAAGTTCGAAACCTACACCGGCATTGGCGTGCCACTGCGTCGCAGCAACGTTGACACCGACCAGATCATCCCAGCGGTTTATCTAAAACGAATCACAAAAACCGGCTTCGAGGATGCTCTGTTCGCAGCCTGGCGCAACGATCCCGACTTCGTGCTCAACCAACCGGCCTATGCCAGCGGATCGGTGCTTTTTGCCGGCCCAGACTTTGGCACCGGCTCGAGCCGCGAGCACGCCGTGTGGGCACTTCGCGACTACGGTTTTCAGGCCGTTTTCTCGAGCAAGTTCGCCGACATTTTCAGAGGCAACTCGGGCAAGCAGGGCCTAGTCACGGGTATCGTCAGCGACGAAGACATCGAACGAATCTGGCAGGCTCTAGAGGCAAACCCAGGAACTTCGGCCACCGTGAACCTGGTCGAGAAGACCGTTAGCGTAGGCGACATCCGCGTAGATTTCGAGATTGACGAATACACTAGGTGGCGTCTACTTGAAGGGCTCGATGACATCGGTCTGACACTGCGAGACGAGAAGTCGATCACCGACTTTGAGGCGAAACGAGAGTCTTGGCGCCCCAAGACTTTGCCAGCCAAGGGAGCCTGATGAGTCAAATCACCGTCAAAGGTGGCAAGCCGCTAGTTGGACGTGTCGATGTTCGCGGAGCTAAGAACCTAGTTACCAAGGCCATGGTTGCCGCGCTGCTTGGCGACACCGCCAGCGAGCTTCGCCAAGTGCCTCACATCAGCGACGTCGAGGTGGTTTCGAGCCTGCTTCAGCTGCACGGTGTAAAGATCACTCACGATGACCACGGCGTTATGACCCTCGACCCGACCAACGTGAAGTCGGCTCGCATGGTCGACATCGATGCCCATGCCGGCTCTTCGCGAATTCCGATTCTGTTCTGCGGCCCGCTGCTTCACCAGCTCGGCGAGGCGTTCATTCCAGACCTAGGTGGTTGCCACATCGGCGACCGCCCAATCGATTACCACCTAGAAGTGCTGCGCAACTTTGGTGCGGTAATCGAGAAGCAGCCAAACGGCATTCGCCTGAGCGCTCCAGAAGGCCTCAAAGGTGCCAAGATTTCGCTGCCTTACCCAAGCGTTGGTGCAACCGAGCAGGTTCTGCTCACCTCGGTTCGCGCCGAGGGTCTAACCGAACTCACCGGCGCTGCCGTTGAGCCCGAGATCATGGACCTCATTGCCATCTTGCAGAAGATGGGCGCCATCATCTCGGTCGACACCGATCGCGTGATTCGCATCGAGGGCGTAAAGACTCTTACCGGCTATAGCCACAGTGCTCTATTCGACCGCAACGAAGCCGCATCTTGGGCTGCCGCAGCGCTAGCCACCAACGGAGACATTTTCGTTGGCGGTGCTCGCCAGCAAGAGATGATGGCTTTCTTGAACGTCTACCGCAAAGTGGGCGGTGCTTTCGATATTCAAGACGAGGGCATTCGCTTCTATCACCCTGGTGGCGAACTTTCGCCGGTTGTGATCGAGACCGACGTGCATCCTGGCTTCATGACCGACTGGCAGCAGCCACTGGTCGTTGCGCTAACCCAGGCAACAGGTCTTTCGATCGTTCACGAAACCGTCTATGAGAACCGATTCGGGTTCACCGACGCTCTGGTTCAGATGGGCGCGCAGATTCAGATTTATCGCGAGTGCCTAGGTGGCAACCCATGCCGATTCGGTCAGCGAAACTTCAACCACTCAGCGGTTATTTCGGGCCCAACGCCGCTCAAGGGTGCCGACATTCGCGTGCCTGACCTTCGCGGTGGTTTCAGCCACATGGTTGCCGCACTGGCTGCCGAAGGTGTCAGCAATGTCACTAACGTTCAACTAATCTCGCGTGGTTACGAGCACTTCTTGGCAAAGCTCGAAGCACTAGGCGCCGACTTCACCTACACGGAGTAAAGAGGCTAGCCATGGCGAAGCGCAAATCGGGCGACTTTTTGAAAATGCCTAAGATTCACAAACGTGAACCAAACTTTGTCACGCGAATTGTGGCCAACATTCTCGGATTCTTCGTTCGCCTGATGTTTCGCATCGAAGTCAAGGGGCTCGAGAATTTGCCGAAGTCAGGCGCCTATGTGCTCGCGGCCAACCATGTCACCTATTTAGACGCCCTCGCCGTGGCATACATGGTCTATTTCAAGGCTCGTCGCACCCCACACTTTTTGGCCAAGGGCAACCTGTTCAAAACTCCGATTGTCGGTGACATTCTGATTGCCTGCGAGCAGGTGCCGGTTTATCGAGGCGGTCATTCAAACCGTGAACCCATGGATGCTGCGCACGCGATTCTCGACGCGGGCCGTGTCATCACCATCTACCCAGAGGGCACTCTCACCCGAGAGCCAAACGGATGGCCGATGCGCGGCAAGATCGGCGCCATCAAGATGGCCCTTGAGAAAAACGTTCCTTTCATTCCGATGGCCCAGTGGGGAACCGAAAAGATTCTGCCTACCTATTCGAAGCGGTTCAGACCAAACCCGTTTCACACCGTTCACATGGTGATCGGCGAAGAACTAGATCTTGATAAGTACCGCGGCCGCAAACTTTCTAACGCTGAATATGCCGAGGCAAACGAGCTAGCCATGAAGGCAATCACCCGTTTGACCGAGCAGCTTCGCGGTGCGAAAGCGCCGAAGACACTGTTTGACCCTCGTGAAGCCGGTCTAGCCGAACACGGTAACTTCAAAACAGCCCCAAAGCCACAGGTAGGTGAAAAGTGAGCAAGATTGCCGTAATGGGCGCTGGTGCCTGGGGCACCACTTTTGCCAAGGTCTTAGCCGATGCCGGCTGTGACGTAATGCTCTGGGCTCGTCGCCCCGATCTAGCCGACGAAATCAACACCGAACACCGCAACGGTGACTATCTGCCTGGCATTGAGCTGCCCGAAGGGGTGAGAGCTTCGGCTTCGGTAGAAGAAGTGCTCGTCGGTGCATCCCAGGTTTATCTGGCCGTGCCTTCACAGTCGCTTCGTTCAAACCTCGAGCAGTGGGGGCCGCATCTGCCAGCCGATGCCATCTTGGTGAGCCTCATGAAGGGTGTCGAAAAAGACACCGGATTGCGCATGAGTGAGGTTATCGCCGAAGTGACCGGCTTCTCGCTCGACCAAATTGCCGTGGTTAGCGGTCCAAACCTTTCGCTTGAAATCGCGGCTGAGCAGCCGACCGCCTCGGTAGCAGCTTCGGCAAGTCTCGAAACCGCTGAGCTGGTGGCCAAGGCTTCGTCGAACAGTTATTTCACCACATTCACCAACACCGACGTGATCGGCACCGAGTTCGGTGGAATCTTGAAGAACCTCATCGCTGTGGCAATCGGTATCGTCAACGGCGTTGGCTATGGGCAGAACACCAAGGCCTCGATCATGACCCGCGGCCTGGCCGAGATTTCGCGCTTCGCGGTTGCCCACGGCGCTAAGTCGAAGACCATGAACGGTCTAGCCGGCCTTGGTGACCTAATCGCCACCGCCGAGTCGCCACTGAGCCGAAACTTCAAGGCCGGTGAAATGTTGGGCAAGGGTTACCGACTCAACGAGGTGCTGAAGCGTCTATCGCAGACCGCCGAGGGCTTGGCTTCGATCGCACCTGTGCTAACCCTGGCCGAGGCCAAGGGCGTAAAGATGCCCATCGTTGAACAGGTTTATTTGGTGATGCAGGGCAAGATGCATCCGCGTGAAATCGCCCCGCATCTAACCCACGAATCAGACGAGCCGCAGGGCGAATAATGTCAAAACTTCGCGTGCTCTTGCTGTTCGGAGGCAGATCTTCGGAACACTCGATTTCTTGCGCCACCGCGGCCGGCGTGATGGGTGCCATTGACCGCAACCGATTTGAACTAGTGCCAATTGGTGTCACAAAAGCCGGGCAAATGGTGCCGGTTGCCGATGAGCCGAGCCGGTGGGCGCTGACCAGTGGCGAGCTGCCGGTGGTTGAGTTTGAAGGTCGAAAGTGCATCTGGCCAGATTTGGGCGACCGCGAGCTTCGCTTTATTGACGAGAACGGTTCGATTCAATCGCTCGGCGAAATCGACGTGGTTTTCCCAGTGCTGCACGGCCCTTATGGCGAAGACGGCACCATTCAGGGCTTCCTCGAATTACTCGACATTCCCTATGTTGGCAACGGAGTTTTCGCTTCGGCCGCCGGCATGGACAAAGAATTCACCAAAGCACTTTTCCAGGCTGCTGGCATTCCGGTTACCCCACACGTGGTTATTCGCGAAAAGCAGTGGCTCGATGACCCCGAGAGTGCGCTCGAAAAGGTTTCGAAGCTTGGCGGCACCCCGCTGTTTGTGAAACCGGCTCGCGCTGGATCATCGGTTGGTGTTTCGAAGGTTACCAACATGGATGCTTTCGCCGACGCCGTGGCTCTCGCCCTCGAAAATGACAACAAGGTTGTCGTCGAGCACGGGCTTGTTGGTCGCGAAGTCGAGTGTGCGGTTCTCGGCGGACGCCACGGCGCTAGGCCACGCGTCTCGGTGGCCGGCGAGATTGTCGTCAAGGGTCGCGAGTTCTATGATTTCGAGGCCAAGTATCGTGACGAGGCTTCGGTTGATCTAATCGTGCCAGCTCAGCTATCTGCCGAAGAATTGAGCCAAATGCAGTCGATTGCTCGACGCGCGTTCGAGGCGATTGGCGGAAGCGGTCTGGCTCGAGTCGATTTCTTTCTGACGGCAGATGGTTTTATGGTGAACGAAATAAACACCATGCCGGGCTTTACGCCGCTCTCGATGTTCCCGTCGCTATGGCAAGCAAGCGGCATCGCTTATGCCGATCTAATCAGCGAATTGATTGATCTAGCGCTCGAAACTAAGCACTAGAGGCGCTTTAGCCCTGGCAAACCTTTTCGGGCTCAGCACGATTGACCGCGTCGGCTAGTTCTTCGAGGGCTGTGATGCCCGACGCCTTACCCGAATCGACAATCACCTCGGTTGCCGGCGTTCGGCCGAAGGTCACAAACCTAAAACTCGGTGCGGCGCT
>WLFI01000036.1 GCA_009703845.1 Actinomycetota bacterium | reverse complement strand
GAATACATCTGGAAGCCAACTCCGGCAAAATTCACAGGCAGCGATGTGTGGCAGCCCGAGCAAATCGAGAAAATTCGTGCCGCTGGCAAAATCGCCGCGGGAGCCATCGAATTGGCCGGTGCCAACGCTAAACCCGGTGTTACCACCGACGAACTCGACAAACTCGTGCACGAATACGTTATAGACCACGGTGCCTACCCAAGCACGCTGGGCTACCGCAACTACCCGAAGTCGTGCTGCACCTCTGTGAACGAGGTCATCTGCCACGGCATCCCAGATGACACCGTTCTAGAAGACGGCGATATAGTAAACGTCGACGTGACCGCATATCTCGATGGATTTCACGGCGACAGCAACCAAACTTTTGCTGTAGGACAGGTAAGCCAAGAGGTTTCTGATCTCATCGAACGCACCCGTGAAGCTTTGAACCGCGGACTCATGGCGGTAAAACCGGGACGCGAAGTGAACGTGATCGGTCGTGCAATCGAGTCTTATGCAAAACGTTTCAACTACGGAGTGGTGCGCGACTTCACCGGTCACGGTATTGGCGAAGCGTTCCACTCCGGGCTGATCATTCCGCACTATGACACCGAGCGATATAGCGACGAAATGCAGGTGGGAATGGTTTTCACAATCGAGCCAATGCTCACCCTTGGTAGCTATCAGTGGAACATGTGGGATGACGGTTGGACCGTCACGACCCGCGATAAGAGCATCACCGCACAGTTTGAACACACATTGGTCGTCACAGAAGATGGCTACGACATTTTGACCCTGGCTTAGGAGTGACATTGGGTAAGAAAGCAATCGGCATCGATATCGGCGGCACTGGCATCAAGGGAGCAATCGTAGACCTAAAAGAGGGCCGTCTCGCCTCCGAGCGGGTCAGATATGGCACTCCTGAAGGTGGAACCCCCAAAGACATTGCAGACGTGGTAGCTCAGGTGATCAAAGACCTTGGCGGTGCATCCACCCTTGAGGTCGGCATCTGTTTTCCGGCCGTAGTTCAGCACGGATTCACCATGTCAGCCGCAAACATCTCAGACCAGTGGATTGGCCTCGATGCAGATTCACTGTTTGAGAAGCGACTCGGTCGCCACGTGCACGTAATCAACGATGCTGACGCTGCCGGAGTCGCCGAAGTTAAATTTGGCGCTGCGAGAAAACGCAAAGGCCTAGTCATTCTCACCACGCTGGGCACCGGTATCGGTTCTGCTCTGCTCTACAACCGCGAACTTGTTCCCAACTCAGAACTTGGGCACATCGAAATCGAGGGTGTCGACTGGGAGACCAAGGCTTCATTTGCTGCCAAGGAGCGTGAAAACCTTAGCTGGGAACAGTGGGCCGAACGCCTTCAAAAGTATTACTCAAAGCTCGAGGCTCTGCTGGTTCCAGATTTGTTCATTGTGGGCGGTGGAGTGAGCAAGGAGCACGAGAACTTCTTGCCGCTACTCAAACTTCGTACCGAAATCATTCCCGCCACGACTCGTAACAGCGCTGGCATCATTGGCGCAGCTGCGCTCGCCTACAAAAATCGCGACGAATAAAAAGGCGGATGGGCCGGCCGATACGCCGGGTTTTGTGCCTCTTGCGAGGTGACGATCATCTATCTGGAGTTGCCGTTACCGACAACTTCTAGCAACCTACCCGTTGGAAAGAGCGAGCCGCTCTGTGCTCCAACATATTTGGTCTTGCTCCTGACGAGGTTTACCTAGCCGGCTCGGTTACCCGAACCGCTGGTGGTCTCTTACACCACCGTTTCACCCTTACCACTTGCGTGGCGGTCTGCTTTCTGTTGCACTTTCTCGCGGGTTACCCCGAGTGGGTGTTACCCACCATCATGCTCTTTGGAGCCCGGACGTTCCTCGACATTGCTGCCGCGATCGTCTGGCCAACCCATCCACTTAGAACGATACAGCAGGTCGAAGGCGCGACAAAAGGCTCGATGGTGGTTTAGGCGAGGTGGTGCGTCGCGTTTATGGTCACAACCTCGGTCGCCTGCTTGCCCCAGAGACGCAGAATCGTGATTGAACAAGGTGCGACCTGCTGGTTCCAGTAAGACTCAATGCCTCCGCCGATTGCCGCGCGAATGATTCCTCGAATCGGCATCACATGGGCAACGACAGCAACGGTTTTGCCAGCGTATTCGGCAAGAATGCGATCGAGCCCGGCCATAACCCTGTTGTCAAAGGCTTCGAGGCTCTCACCCTTTGGCGGTGAGACGGTGTAAGAACCGCGCCACTGTTCAAAAAGCTCGGGCCACTGCTCGGCAACTTCTTCGTTGGTGTGTCCATCCCACTCGCCGAATGAAATTTCTTGGATGTCCTGCTCAAGCGAAACGCTGCGATGAACGGCATTCGACAATATGTTGGCAGTATCAACTGCACGCTGTATCGGGCTAGAAATGATTGCTGAGATGGGTTCGATGTGGGCGTAAGGGCCGGAAGTGCCCATTTTTGCCAGCTCGATAGAAACGTGATGGGCATCTTGGCGACCGAGTTGGCTTAGGCCAGGGTTCTCTCCCCCGCTGCCCGAGATTCGCTTGGTTTCGGTTAGGTGAGTTCTGCCGTGACGAATTAGCACCAGGGTGGTGAGCGGTTCGGTAACGTGACCAGGCGCTCGCACCGAGCTTGGAAGCTCGCCATTGAACTCGGCAACCATCGCAGGAATCGGATTCACGGTTGTGTCGACTATCGCATTACCGGTCTCGTCCATTGCTTTATTCGCCAGAGCATCCGCTCTTGAATTTTCTTCTCGCGGAATCCACTCGTAGCTGATGTTCAGACCGGCCGTCAACTGCTGCACCTCTATGGCCAGAGCCCGCATGTCAGGATGCTTAATCTTCCAGTTTCCCGACATTTGCTCGATAACCAATTTGCTGTCCATGCGAACTCGCACCTTGGCCAGCGGGTTAATTCTGTGTACTTCTTCGAGTGCAGCCTTCAGCGCGCGATATTCGGCAACGTTGTTGGTCGCGATGCCAATGAATTCAGAAATTTCCCGAATGACTAATCCGGTGGCGGCATCAACGACGATTGCACCAGAACCAGATGGGCCAGGGTTGCCGCGAGAGCCTCCATCGGCCTCAATGATTAGAGCATCTGGCTTGCTCATCGAACCAGAATCGCCTGACAGTTTGGACACGTTGCGATCTCATCGGCAGGGGTGGCAATGACGTCTTCATAGGCGCTCGAGGTTAGTCCGATTCGGCAAGCGTCACAGTCTCGCCCCTTTAGAGCCGCTACTGGGATGCCCCGGCTGGCTTTTTTCGTAAATAGCGCTGAAGCTTCTTCGGTCAAAATGGAGAATTTGGCGGCTCGATCAGTTTTGACGATTGAGATTCTTGAGGCCAATTTTGTGATGTCGCCGGCTAGCGCAGCTTCTGCGTCGGCAAGCTCAATAGAAAGGCTAGTGCGGGTTTCGCTCTCGGCCTCAACGAGAGCTGCTACCTGTTCGACTTTCTCCATAATTTCTAGTTCTTGGTCTTCGAGGTTCGACTTTCGAGCGGTGAGTGAACGCAGTTCGCTCGAAATGCCTTCGGCATCTTTGGACGAGCTGGTCGATGAGAGTCTTTGCTTGTCTAATTCGATGCGCTTATCGACGAGCTCAATGTCGGCCTCGAGTTTGCGAAGTTCTTGCTGAAGATTTTCGAGCTGAGTCTGCTGCTCGAGCATCCGTGAACTGGCTGCGAATAGATTGGTTCGAAGGGCGTCAAGATGCGCACCTGTTTGCAACTCGGCAAGGTGAGACGAGAGAGCTTCTAGTTCGAGATCTAGTCCCGCTACTTGCAGCATGACTTCTTGATGTGCGTGTGGAACCTTCATCGCTCTCCTCGGTTGATTGAAAAAACCCAAGGGTCGGTAACTACCTCGGAAACATGAACGGCAACACCGGGGTGTGCATTTGCGATTGCGGTTGCAGCTATCTCTAACCAAAGCGACTCAGCCGCCCAGTGAGATACATCGACTAGCGCAAGTGGCTTTTCACGTGGGGTCAAAGTCGCGTCGAGAGTTGGGTGATGACGAAGATCTGAGGTGACATAAACGTCAGCATCAGATGCATGCGCCGCTTCGATGAACGAATCACCAGCCCCGCCGCACAAGGCAACCGTTTCGATCAAGTGCTCAGGGTCACCGGCTACCGTCACGCCTCTTGCAGAGAAGGGAAGAGTTTCGGCTACCTGCGCTGCAAATTCCTGTAGCGGTATCGCCTGAGCTAATCGGCCAATGCGACCATGACCTTCAGAATCGGCGGTCTTGACCAAAGGCTTGATGTTAGTCAAGCCAAGCTTTTTCGCGATTACGTCGCTGACACCATTTTCGACGATGTCGGCATTTGTGTGAGCCGCGAAAATGGCTATCGAGTGCTTGAGCGCGAAAGTGAGTACCGATCCCTTCAGAGAATCGTGATTGACCTCTTGTGTGCCTTTTAGCAAGAACGGATGGTGTGCCAAGACCAGGTTGCAGCCTTTGGCACGTGCCTCGGCCAACACCGCTCCGGTGATGTCGACGCTGAGCAAGACTCCTGTGACAGCATCCGAGTGGCTAGTGACGAAACCTGGGGCGTCCCAAAGCTCTGCCCCAGCGGCCGGCCAAAGAGCCTCAAACGTATTTGAAATTTCAGTCAGATGAGTCAAGGCAGGTCAACAATCTCATCGATTCCGGCCAGTTCGTTTTTGCGACGTTCAACCTTCATCACTTCTGATTCTTGGCGCTCGACACGGATGCGAGAAATCGTGACCGTGTAAAGGAAAGAAACCAGTCCCGCGGCTAGTGGAGCAGTAAAAGCGCCCATAAATGCAAATGACTCGGTCTGCGCCGACCAGGCAAATCCTGGACACAGAGCGAGACCGACAACAGTACTTAGAACAAAGCCGACGATGTTTATTACAGAAACTCGACCATAGAACCCATAGCCTCGCACCAGCGACACCTCGTGCACTTTAGCTCGACGTGCAACCTGATCAGCGAGGGTCGCAAAAACGGCTCCAGCGGCAGGAATGGCCACCATTATCAGTAGGGCCGGGATTGAAACTAAATATTGACCGACCAGGTAGGTGGCTGCACCTGCAAGAGCGACCGAGATTACCAACCGCGCCCAGAACGGTTTGACCAACAGCAGTTCGACGCTTTCGGATGCCGACATCAGCATCAATGCCAGGGCAGCGATCGAAGCTATAAGAGCAATGAGTGCCGACGTGGCAAACCACAGTTGCGAAACTGTGATGCTCGAGAAGAAGACCGTTGCAACAAACGATGGAATTAGAAGGTTTGCGGCAAGGTATTCGCCGGTTCGAAGGTTAGCGCCTTGGGCTTTCAGGGGCCGAACGAATCCAAAGGCAAGCTGAACCAAAAGGTAAGTAAGTGCAGTTTGAACTGCCGTGGTCAAGAAATCAAAGACGTAAAAAGTAACCGTGAAAGCTGTTGGGTTGAAGTTAGCTATAGCGACGACCAACAGACCTAGGGACACAACCGCAAAAATCCAGCGACTCATCCACTTGAATCTGGAAAGAACCAGCAAAATCACGAGCGCCAGACCCACGACCGCTAGCTCGGGCCAAAGCGTAGGCCTTAGAGCGCCTGCCTCTAGAGGTGCATAGAGATTGTATGCACGCCAGACAGGCGAAGCCAGGGCGATAACTAGCGCTGCAATTGCAACGAGCTTGAAAAGTAGAACCCCGAACGCGGGCAGGGCCGCACCCCAAACGCCGAATGTTGAGCGAGACACTAAGTTGATGTGCTCCCCGGCTAGTCGTTTCGCTTTTGAGAACAGCAGGCCAAACGTTGTCGCGAAGAGCATTCCTAGCAGTAGGCCATAGAAGTGCGATGAAGTAACAGGCTGTTCAGTGCGAGCTGCCAGTGTCACCACGATGGCCACTGTTGCGGCGGTTGCCGAAGGGAGCATCGAGTCGAAAAATGAACCCAAGTGCAGTGGCTTCTTTGACCTTTGCTTTGAACCAGAGGGTGATTCACCCTGCCCAGCCTCAGAGGCTCGCCCCGGCTGTTCTTGGCCAACTGCAGTAAATGCCGAGACCGGAGCTAGGCTTGCCGCGCTTAGGTTCGCGCCTTCTTGATCATCCAGTTCTGGGGCCAGCTCTTCTTGAGGCTGCGAGAAATCATCGTTGACACGCTCAACGATTTGCTGAAGCGTACCGGTAACAGAAAAGTCTGTGTCTGAGAAAAGTTCGTCGCCATCATCTTCGAGAGCCGATCCCAGAATTGCATCGAACTCCGAAGCAGGCTGGCTTGCGGCTGTTGGTTCAAATGGAGCTGCAACAGGAGAAACAGCGGGCTCGGCAACTGGTTCTTCGGCCGCTGGCTGCGGTGCAGCATCCGAGTGATTTTGAGGCTGATTCTTGGCGGCAAAGGCGGCGAAATTCGCATCGTCTTGCGCTCTGAGTTGGGTCTGTTGTTCTAGCAATACGATTGCCGCGATTAGTCCGTCTGGCCCTGCTTTGGCAAGCTCTACGGCTGCTTCTAATTCTTCGTCGGTCATCGACAAACGAGAGGGTGGGACAAGTTCGGAATCATCCATATTGGAAATCCTACCCACGACCATCACAGGTCGCGTCTTGCGACTTGTTCGAGATTGTGGGCCCTACCGGGCTCGAACCGATGACATCCACGGTGTAAGCGTGGCGCTCTACCAACTGAG
>WLFI01000035.1 GCA_009703845.1 Actinomycetota bacterium | reverse complement strand
GCATTCTCGGCTGGTTTGCGGCTTTTTCGCTAGTCATCGAAAGAATCCACATGCTTACCAACCCGGGTGCGGCACTCTCGTGTGATGTGAACCCATTCATCAGCTGCGCATCCGTGATGAAAAGTGCTCAAGCTTCGATGTTCGGATTCCCCAACCCAATCATCGGCCTCGGCGCTTTCGTAGCGCCCATTGCAATCGGTGTAGCCATTTTGGCTGGAGCCAAATTCGCCAAGTGGTTCTGGCGCCTATTCATGGTGGGCGTAACCCTCGGCTTCATCTTCGTCATTTACCTATTCATCACCAGCACTTTCGTGCTCGGCGTGCTCTGCCCCTACTGCATGCTGGCCTGGGTCGCGATGATTTCAATCTTCTGGGCGACCTTCCTATGGTCAGCGGCCGAGGGTGTAATCGAAGTGCCGACGAGAACCTTTGGATTCTTTATGCGCTGGTCTGGTTCATCATGGGTGTTTAGCCTCGCCACCGAGGTGCTTGCAGTGGTGATTATCTTCTTCGCGCTTTGGGAAGACTGGCTAACTATTTTCTAGAAACTCGTTGATTCGGCGCATGGTCTCGACCGTGTACTTAGGTAGAATCTCGCGGTGTTCCGGTGTGCTGGTTTCAAACAGGTAGTTCAACAAAATGATTCGTCTCTGCAGAAGTAGAGCTTTTGCCTCAAACTCGGTGTGCTCTGGAATCGGGCGAACTGAGGCATAGCCGGCCTTCAGCGCAGCATCCTGCTCAGCAGTGTCGAGGTAGTACAACGCGGTGTAAAGATCTTGTATCGGCAGGCCGATGCCGCAGTCATCAAAGTCAAAAACGCTCAGAGCACCGTCGTGCCACATCAGGTTCCAACCGTGCATATCAGCGTGGATGAGGCGCACCGAGTCACGCTCAAACAAGCCCTCAACCACGCCGTCGATCTTGTTTAGCGCGGATTGGACCAAAGACTTGTCTTCTGCTGAGAGCTTTGACACCTCGGTGGTCAGTAGGTTGTCAGTGAGCCAGAGTACGTCACGAAGGTTTGGAAGTTCAGCGCCTTCGCTGAGCTCAAAACCGGCAGCGGCATCGTGCATTTTCGCCATCGCAGCACCGAGCGCAAAATTCTGCTCTTCGGTTGGCTCGTCACCAAGTTCCTCACCTTCGAGCCATGAGAACAAGACCGACAAGAGAGGCTTTCCGATTGCGTCATTGGCAACCTCAGTGAAGAAATCGCCTGACTTATTCGCAATAGGTGAAGCAAAGTTGAGGTCGGTGTTGCCCCTCAGGTGGTTAATCAACTCAAGTTCGGCAAGTGCGTTTGCTGCACTGCGCGGAGAGTTGATGTTGATGCGCAGCGCATAGCGAGTGCCATCGGCACATCTCACCGCAAAGGTCGAGTTGTATTCGTGATTGATCGATTCAATCTCGGTAACTTCGCCAAGTTCGTAGTGTTTCAAAACCTCGGTGGCGTGTTCGGTGAGCAAAGCCACCTGGGCGTCGGTGTCGAGTTCTGCGAATGAGCTCATTCGAGCATCCGCTCTAAAACCAGAGGGCAAGTTCACGCGCGGCAGACTCTGGTGAGTCTGAGCCGTGAACTAGGTTCTGCTGAACCTTCAAACCCCAGTCGCGTCCTAGGTCGCCACGAATGGTTCCCGGTGCTGCAACGGTTGGGTCGGTAGCGCCGGCCAATGAGCGGAAGCCCTCGATTACGCGGTGACCCTCGAGACGAATCGCCACGATTGCACCCGAAAGCATGAACTCAACCAGCGGCTCATAGAAAGGCTTGCCGACGTGCTCGGCGTAGTGCTGCTCAAGCAGTTCACGAGAAGCGTGGATGCTCTTTAGCTCACGCACCACGTAACCCTTGGCTTCACAGCGCGAGACGATTTCGCCGATTAGGTTGCGCGCGACGCCATCTGGCTTGATCAGAACTAGGGTTTGCATAACTTCGGTCATTAGTTTTTCTCGCTTTCGATAACAAAAATTTCGGGGGTTGCGTCGGGGTCTTGGCCGTTTTCGCGCATCCATGCTCGACGGGCGGCGTCGACGGTGCTACCAGCCACCATGCCCCAGATCCATAGACCCATGAAGATCACTTGGATGATGACGAAGAAAATGCCTGCGCCGTTGAAGGTTGCAATTGCAATCGAGAGCACCAGAAGGGCTATCTGAAGCGCCCAACCAACCGCATAGCTGCCTGGGCGGCCAAGCACACCCGGCAATACAACGGTGACTACCGCGAGGCTCAGACCAACGATCCAGACCGTTGGGCCATCGGCAACTTTTAGTCCAAATGAGACGAGTGTTGCGAAAAAGACGGCGAACGATTGAAACGCGAGAACGATCGAACCGAGAGCTCGCTGGGTCGATTTAGGCTTCATCGTCTTCTTCCATTTCGGTTTGTACCAGTTTCAGCATATCGCCAACCATGCTCAGCGAGCCGGTCACCACGATGGCCCCACCCTCGAACACCATGGTTTGGGCGATTTCGTAGGCATCGGCGACCGATTCGGCGATCGATATGTTTTCGGCATCGAACACGGTTGCAGCAACTTTGGCAAGCTCTTCGGCTGCTACAGCGCGCGGCGAACTGGATGCTGCGACGATGACGTGATCGAACGACTTTGCCAGCGGAGTCAGAGTTGCGGCAGCGTCTTTCTCGCCGAGAACACCGACAATGCCGATGGTCTTAGGCGCATCAAAGTGAGTAGCGAGGGCTTTGGCCAGAGACTCGGCTCCACCGGGATTGTGTGCGCCGTCGAGAATGGTCAACGGGTCGGTGCTAACGATCTGCAGCCGCCCAGGTGAAGACATGTCGGCAACCGCGACCCGAATCACGTCATCGGGAATGGCCAGATTTCCCCCGCCCAAGAAGGCTTCGACCGACATGATGGCGGTGGCTAGATTCTCGGCCTGAAACTCGCCGTAGAGCGGCAAAAATAGGTCGCGGTACTCCCCCGCCAAACCTTGCACCGTGATCCGTTGTCCACCGGGAACAACTTCGGCACCCAAAACTTGGGCGTCACGGCCGAGCAACTTAAAACCTGAGGCGGTAGACGCCGCCTTTGCGTCGATCACGGTCAGAGCATCCGCTGTTTGTGCGCTACTGACCACGATCGCGTCTGGCTTGATGATGCCCGACTTGGTCTGGGCAATTTCGGCGATGGTGTTGCCCAAACGCTCCATGTGATCGAGAGACACGGGCGTGAAAACGGCCACATCGCCGTCGGCAACGTTGGTGGAATCCCACTCGCCACCCATTCCAACCTCGAGCACTAAGACGTCAACGGGTGCATCGGCGAAGACTGCGAAACCCAGAACTGCCAACGCCTCGAAGAACGTGAGTCTGGTGTCGCCAGCTGCGACGAGTTCGGCGTCAACCATGTCGAGAACCGGCTCGATGTCTTGGTAAACCTCCCAGAGCACCTGATCTTCAACTGGCTCGCCATCGATTGCCATGCGTTCGTTGAGCTTGACCAGGTGCGGGCTGGTGAATCGACCGGTGCGAAGCCCGTGTTCACGAAGTAAGCGCTCGATGAACCGAGTGGTCGAAGTTTTTCCGTTGGTTCCGGTGATGTGAATCACGCGGTACGAGCGCTGCGGGTCGCCGAGTAGCTCAACGGCTCGGCGAGTTGGCTCTAGGCGCGGGCGAAGTTTGTTCTCTGGGATGCGCGCAACCAGCGCAGCCTCTACCTCGGCGGCCTTGCGTGCCCAGTGTGCTTCGGTGCTCAAGATTTGACTACCGAAATCGCGATGAGCTGCCCGTCGCCAAGCTCTGAGCCTTCGCTAAGTTCTGCCTCGCTGGCGTCTAGTTCGAGCGCCAGCGTCTCGCCCATCACAAGGTCTCGGTGAGCCGCAACTGCAGCAAGAACACTGGCTGAGCCACTGACCGACAGCTCGATGCGGTCGCTCACGTCTAGGCCGGCATCTTTTCGAGCCTGCTGAATAAGGCGAATGGCATCGCGAGCCAAACCTTCTTCGGCAAGTTCGGCTGTCACCGCGCCGTCGAGAATCAAGAAACCGCCGCCTGGCAAAATGCCAATCAGGTCGGTTGGGGCTTCACCCTCAGCGCCGCCAGCAAAGTCGGCAACGAGGTCGAGCTCATATTCGCCGGCTTCTAGCGCAACGCCATCAACGGTCACTACGCCGTCAACCTCGGTCCAGTTACCTGCCTTAGCTGCTTGGATGACCGTCTGCACGTTCTTGCCTAGGCGAGGCCCTGCGGCACGAGCGTTTACGTTCAAGCGCTTGGCAACACCGAACTCGGTGGTCGAGTCGAGTGAAAGTTCAACCAGTGTCACGTTCTTGAGGTTTAGTTCTTCGCGAATGATGTCGCTGAAAGGCTCCAGGTCGGCCGCTTTTGCGGTGACCACGGTGAGGTTAGCCAGTGGCAAGCGAACGCGAAGGCCAGAACCCTTGCGCAAGCTCGAACCAACCGAGGTGAGTTCGCGAACCTGGTCCATTGCGGCAACCAGTGCATCGTTCTGAGGTAGCAGCGAAGCATCTGGCCAAGACTCAAGGTGAACCGAACGTCCACCGGTTAGTCCACGCCAGATTTCTTCGGTGATCATCGGAAGCAACGGCGCAGCGAGGCGACAGAAGATTTCGAGAACCGTGTAGAGCGTGTCGAAAGCTTCGGTCGAGACATCCCAGAAGCGATCACGAGAACGGCGCACGTACCAGTTGGTCATCACGTCGGCGAAGTCGCGCAAACGAGCAGCGGCCGAGTATGAATCGAAGTGGTTGAAGTCGTTTTCGAGTTCGACGATTAGCTTGCGGGTTTTGGCCAGAAGGTACTGGTCAAGCACGTCTCTGCTGTCGTACGAAATCTTTGCCTCGTAGTTGCCAGCGTTGGCGTAGAGCGAGAAGAAGTAATAGGTGTTCCAGAGCGGCAAAAGCACCTGGCGTACACCCTCGCGAATGCCCTGCTCGGTGACGATCAGGTTGCCACCGCGAAGAATCGGGCTCGATAGCAAGAACCAGCGCATTGCATCTGCGCCGTCACGATCGAAAACCTCGTTCACATCTGGGTAGTTGCGAAGCGACTTCGACATTTTCTGGCCGTCGTTACCCAAAATGATGCCGTGTGAAATCGCCGACTTGAAGGCCGGGCGGTCGAATAGCGCAGTGGACAAAACGTGAAGCGTGTAGAACCAGCCGCGGGTTTGACCAACGTACTCAACGATGTAATCGCCTGGGCTGTGGGTTTCGAACCACTCGCGGTTCTCGAACGGGTAGTGAGCCTGAGCAAATGGCATCGAACCTGATTCAAACCAGCAGTCGAGCACTTCTGGAACGCGACGCATGGTCGAGCGGCCGGTTGGGTCATCTGGATTTGGGCGGGTTAACTGGTCAATGGTCGGGCGGTGAAAGTCTTCGATTCGAACGCCAAAATCGGCTTCAAGCTCGTCGAGTGAACCGTAGACGTCGAGACGCGGGTAGTTAGGGTCGTCCGACTTCCAAACCGGAATCGGGGCACCCCAGAAACGGTTGCGGCTGATCGCCCAGTCACGAACGTTCTCGAGCCACTTACCGAACGAGCCATCTTTGGTGTGCTCTGGAGTCCAGTCAATCTGCTGGTTTAGCTCGAGCATTCGGTCGCGCAACTTGGTTGTTTCAACGAACCAAGACGAAACCGCCTTATAGATCAGTGGGTTCTTGCAGCGGTAGCAGTGCGGGTATGGGTGGTCATAAGAAGCCTGCTTAAACAGGCGACCGTTGGCCTTGAGCCACGCGATGATGTTCTTGTTGGCGTCGAAAACGTGTTGCCCCTCGAACTCGCTTACGACCGAGTTGAACTCGCCGCGCTCGTTGATCGAAACATAAACCGGAATTCCAGCCGCTTCACAAACTCGCTGGTCGTCTTCACCGTAGGCAGGAGCCTGGTGGACAATTCCGGTTCCATCGCCCTCGCCAACGTAGTCGTCGACCAGAACCTGCCAAGCGTTGGCCACGTCAAACTTTGTTTCATCCGCGTAGAAATCGAAGATGCGCTGGTAACGCAATCCGGCGAGCGCTTCACCCATGACTGTGCGCTCGATGGCTGCAACAGCCTCATCGCCCGTTTCGAAACCGAGTTCCTTGGCATGTGCCCCAACGAGGCTCTTGGCCAATAGGTGGCCTGCAACCACGGCATATTCGATCTTTGGGCCAACCGCGAGCGCAAAGTTGGTTGGCAGCGTCCACGGAGTGGTTGTCCAAGCAAGAAGTTTGACGCCGTCGAATCCCTGGCCGTCGAGAATCGGAAAATTGACCGTTACGGTCTGGTCTTGGCGATTGCGGTAGACCTCGTCATCCATGCGCAGTTCGTGGTTCGACAGCGGTGTCTCGCAACGCCAGCAATAGGCCAGCACCTTGAAGCCTTCATAGATGAGGCCCTTGTTGTGCAACTGCTTGAACGCCCAGAGAACGCTCTCGGTGTAAGGGGTGTCGAGCGTCTTGTAATCGTTGTCGAAGTCGACCCAGCGAGCCTGGCGGGTTACGTATTCGCGCCACTGGTCGGTGTATTTGAGCACGGATGTTCGGCAGTACGCGTTGAACTTATCGATGCCGTACTTCTCGATCTCAGGTCTACCCGAGATGCCAAGCTGACGCTCGGCTTCAACCTCGGCAGGCAGCCCGTGAGTATCCCAGCCGAAACGACGCTCGACTCGGTAGCCCTGCATGGTCTTGAATCGAGGAACCATGTCTTTG
>WLFI01000034.1 GCA_009703845.1 Actinomycetota bacterium | reverse complement strand
CGTTCAAGGGCAGTAGTGAGCGCCCGTGCATTGGTCGACGCGGTATGGAATGCCGGTGGAGACCCCATCACCCTGCTACCAACATCCGACACCGATTGGGCTACTCGCCTTCGGGGTTTCTCGGCCGTTTTGATGCCCGTTGGCGGCGACTTGAACCCCGAGCTTTATGGCCAATCACCCGAGAGTGACGAGCTTTACGGCATCGACCCGCTTCAAGATGCCGCAGACCTGAGCCTCACCCAGTGGGCCATCGCGAACAAGGTTCCGTTTCTTGCAATCTGCCGCGGGTTCCAGCTGGTCAACGTTGCCTTTGGCGGCACGTTGGTTCAGCACATGCAAAACGATCACCGTCACGTGGTTCACCAACTGCAATTGGATGCTGATGCCGAGCGTCTTGGCGTCGGAGCTGCCCCGCTCGAATCATCCTGTTATCACCACCAGGCCATCGACAGGCTAGGCGATGGGTTGCGCGTGATAGCGCGAGCAACCGAGGGCCACGTCGAGGCCATGGCGATCGACAACGGTGCATGGGCCTATGCGGTTCAGTGGCACCCCGAAGACAACGCTGCCGAAAACGTTCAACAGGCCGGTTTGTTTGCCAAGTTTGTTGAGCAGGCGCAAAACGCACCGCTGATTTAAATCCCGAGCGTTTTTAACTCTCTAGGTGGCGAGTGATTTCACGCAGGTGGTCTGCCGTCTGACGCTCGGCAGCTTCTCCAAGGGTTTCAACCACGTATTTTTCTTCGGTGTTGAATTCGGGAAACAGGCGATCCATCAATTTGCGTCCAGCCGGGGTCATTTTCACGATTACCAGGCGACCGTCGCCTTTGCTCTTTTCGCGGGTTAGAAGACCGCGTCCTTCTAGGGTTCCTAAAACACCGGTCAGCGTGGCTTTCGAAAAACCACCCTCAACGGCGATTTGACGGGTTTCGATAGGCTCCCAGATCCAGGTGACCCAGAGCACCACGAAGGCGGTCCACGAAAGGTTCTCTTTGGCAAGCACCGAGCGCTCGAGGTGATTGCGAACGGCGGTAGCGGCTCGAAACAGGTTTGACACCACTGCCATCGCACCAAAGTCGATGTTCTTGTGGTCTAGCCTGGCCTCTACTTGACGCTCTGTCTCGGCAAGTGTGTGCAATCCAGCCATGGTTCCCCGCGCTTTCTCTTTGAACTGAACTAAACCACAATTTTCTAATCATTTAGTCCCGAATGAATAACATTTTTACTTTTTTGACTAGAAAATGCTCGACATATCACTAATCTAAAAATGATTCGTATCCAAACAATCTTTTAGGAGTCACACGTGAACTCAATGTCGAGCGTTTCACTGGCCGATCTTGACCTATTCGAAGGCGGAGCGCCTTGGAAGGTTTTTGAAGACCTTCGCAAGCACAGCCCGATTCACTGGAACGAAGAAGAGTCCCCAAACTCCGGCTTCTACTCTGTGACTCGCTATCACGACATCGTCAAGGTGCTTCGCGACCCAGACACCTTCACCTCTGAGCGCTTCACCAACCTTGAAGAAGTGGATGCTGAACAAGAAGAAGCTCGTCGCTCGCTGCTCGAGACAGATGGTTCTCGTCACCGCGCTCTGCGCCGACTGCTTCAGGGGGAGTTCACCCCGCAGGCCGTGGCCCGCTACGCAACCTTTCTTCGCGGGCTAACCGCCACCACCCTCGACAACGCTTTCGCCAAGGGCTCGTTCGACTTCGTCGAAGAAGTCGCCTCCGACTTTCCGATCAACGTTCTCGTTCGTCTGCTCGACGTGCCGCAAGAAGATGCCGGTCAGCTGATCGACTGGGGTAACCGCATGATCGGCTTCGACGACCCAGAACACGCGGATGTTCTGATCAACGACCCCGAGAGCGAAAAGTATCGCCTCGTTCCGTTCAAGTCGCCAGCCGCCCTAGAGGTTTTCGAATACGGAGACGCACTCGCTCGAGAGCGCAAGGGCAAAGACGGCACCGACCTAATCTCGCGCCTAGTCAACACCATGCCTTCAGATGGCGTGCCACTCACCGACCGCGATTTTCACACCAACTTCTTGCTTCTGGTTGTGGCCGGCAACGAAACCACCCGCCACACCATCAGCCACACCATGAACAACCTGATTCAGAACCCAGACCAGCTGCGCTTCTTGCAAGAGAACCCAGACAAGATTGAGTGGGCGGTCGAAGAGTTCTTGCGTTTCGCGAGCCCGGTCTACCACTTCAGACGCACCGCGACCAAAGACGTCGAGCTAAACGGAGTTCAGATCAAAACTGGCCAAAAGGTGGTTCCTTGGTTTGCTTCGGGAAACCGCGATGAGACCATTTTTGAAAACCCAAATCGCATGGATGTCACGCGCAACCCGAACGAACACATGACGTTCGGTCGTGGCGGGCCTCACATGTGTCTCGGCAACGCGCTTGCTCGCATCGAGCTGAAGATCATGTTCGAAGACCTCATTCAGCGCGTTGACTCGGTTGAAATCGACGGCGAGATTGACTACCTACGCAGCAATTTCGTGCACGGTATCAAGCGCATGCCGGTAAAGGTGAACCTGCGCTAAAGCCCCGACACCTGGTCGAGAAACGCATCGACTAGCGCGAAGGTGCGTGCGCGAGCATCCGCTTCTTCTGCCTCGGTTTGGCGCATCATCACGATCGGGTCTTGACCGTCTTCGAGTACCTTTTTGTCGCCGCCCCAGTCGAGCCAGCCCTTGAGGCCGGCAGCGTTGAGTTCGGGGTGAAACTGCACGGCCAGCGAGTTGTTGATCAAGAAAGCCTGTGACGCAACCGGGTTGCGAGCGATTTCAATCGCGCCTGGCGGCAACTGCCAGCGGTCGTAGTGAAACTGAAACCAAGGGCCATTCGAAATGAGGTCGGGCCGTTCGCTCCAAATGCTGGTCCAGCCGATTTCGCCCTTCGGTGCCGGTGCCACTGAACCGCCCATAGCTCGGGCGATGAGCTGACCGCCAAAGCAGATGCCGAGTACCGGCTTGCCGCTGCTGACCGCAGCGCGTATCCACTCGACCTCTGGGGTTAGCCAGTTGCCGATGCACGCGTCATCCCAAGCGCCCCAAGGTGCGCCGAGGGGAACGATCACGTCGTAGTCGCTGAAATCGGGAAAAGCGAAGTTCACGTTAGGTTCGCCGAACTGATCTTCTGGAACAACCAGAATCTCTTCGGTCTCGAAGCCGCGCTCGCGAAAGCGCTCAGCGACCGGGCCGGTTGGGCTCACGTGGTCGTGCTGTATGAACAGAACCTTCATTCATAACCTCTTATAACGATTCGCAAAACATCGAAGTGTGTAACAACACCCTAGGGTTATTATTTCGTTTGAGCCCTAACGATTGTTGTTATGAGCCAAGTTGTTACAAAGGAGTTGCAATGACCACCGACCTTGTCGCACTCAGAGAATCGCTGAAGGCCCGCGGAGTAGATGTTCTACGTCTGATTTATTCAGACGTGCTTGGCGTGACTCGCTCGAAAGATCTGCTGGTGAGCCAGCTAGATAAAGGCGCTCACAATGGCCCCGCCTTCTGTCAGGGAGTTTGGGTTACCAACACCCGCGGTGATGTGCTCGAGGCAAACAACATCGCCAGCGATGGCCTTCAAGACTTGGTCAGCAAACTTGAACCAGACTCAATCACAGATCTACCTTGGGAGCCGGGCGTGGCCTTTGCCATCGCCGATGCATACAACCCAGACGGTTCGGTCAACCTAATGTCACCGCGTTCGGTGCTAAAGCAGGTCATCGACCAGTACCACGCTCTCGGCCTAAAGCCGGTTGTCGGCCCCGAGCTTGAGTTCTACCTAGCCGACCGCACCGAAGACGGCGGTTACCGTCGCACTCACGAGAAGACCGGTCTGGTTTACACAACCGGCGCGATGACCGACCCCAACGGCGACTTCTTGCACCTGATTCGTATGCTCGACCAGATGCAGATCGGCGTTTTTGCCGGCAATGCCGAGTTCAGCCCATCGCAGTATGAAATCAACCTCTACCACTCAGAGGCCCTAGACGCCGCTGACCGAACCTTCAAATTCAAAGCAGCCATCAAGGATGTCGCGGCGCGACGTGGGCGTCACGCAACCTTTCTCGGCAAGCCTTGGAGCGACGAGGGCGGCAGCGGCTTCCACCTGCACTTCTCGGTGACCGACCTAGCTGGCGAAAACCAGATGCACGACGGTGCCGGAAACCTATCGAAGGTCGCCAAGCAGATGATTGCCGGTGTGACCGCCAACGCTCACGCGCTAACGGCATTCACCAACCCAACCGTCAACGCGTTCAAGCGCCTCGGCCCTGACACCCTGGCTCCATACCGAGCCAACTGGGGCTATGACAACCGCAGCACCATGACTCGTGTGCCGCCAGAGCGCGGAGCAGGAACTCGCCTAGAGGTTCGTGTTGGCGATGGCGCGGCTAACCCATATCTTTTGATTGCGGGCATCCTCGCTGCCGCTCTCGACGGCATCAAGCGCGACCTACCTTGCCCAGAGGCGGCCGAGGGAATGGCTTATGACAACGAGTCGGCTGCCGTACTGCCGATGACTTTCACCGATGCCCTAGACGCGCTAGAAGCCAATAAGAACCTAACCGACTACATCGCACCAGAGCTCATCAACGTATTTCTCGTGATGAAGCGTGACGAGATTGAGCGCTATGAGGCGGCAGTGCCAGAGGCAACTCGCGATGTCACACAGTGGGAGATCGACGAGTACTTCGAGGTTTACTAAACCCGACTAAACGTGCGACTAAACGGTCGGGTTTGAACGGTCTTCGATTAGCACGCCACCGTTGAAGGTCACGCCGACCTCACGGTAGTAGCCACCGAGAATTTCTTTCACCGGCAAAATCGAACCAAGCTCGTCCCACTGGCTGTCGCCAAGCGTAAGTTCGGCGTCGCCCATCCATGGTTCGCCTAGGTCTGCGTCAACGCCGCCCATCGAAATCAACTGGTCGAGTGAGTTGCCAGCGCCAGGAGTGATCGAAGGCATCCAGCGGCTGTGCAGCATCTTGTGTCCGTTGACGAAGCCATTGTTGTCGGCTGGTTCGCGCAGGGTGACTACTGCCGATGCGAGGCGGTGGTCATAAGCCGAGAGGGTTGCGCCGAGTTTTGCGCCGGCAGCCAAGCGAGGGCTGGCCTTGCCGTGGTTGAAGATTCGGGTTACGTGAACCGAGCCGAGCTTCTTCGGGTAGCCCTGGAACCAGCCACGAGCGATCGCAAAGTCTTTGGTGACCCAAATGGCTACGCAACGCGAGTACGTGACGCCGTCTTTCTTGCAGCGAACCACAACAAAAGCCTCGAGGTACTGCGAACGCACTGGGTCGAGCAGCTCTGCGCCGCCCTCGCTGCATGACTGCCAGTCGGCCCAAATGATGGCAACAGCACCAGGATGCTCGTCTGCGAGCTCAAGGTCGGCTGGCAAGATTGCGCGCACGTTCGCCACATCGGTGAGGTATTCGACGGTCAGCAACGTGCCCGAGTAATACCAGGGCATGTTCGGCACCAGCGATGATTTGCCGGTCGGGGTAAGTGGTGCGATGAATCCGTTGAGTTCGCTCATGCCAAAAGCCTAACCAATCGTTTGTGCCCGAACAAAATTACCCAAAAACGCCTTTATAACGATTCGGAAAAGCCTGTTCATTAGTGCCCGAATGAACTTGACCGAGCCGTGCGACTCCGCCACGCTTACCTTAATCGTTTAGCCCCTAACGATTTTTAAACTCAATGAGGAGAAAATCTCTAATGTCAGATAACTCATCAGGCACTTCACTCAGCAAAGGCAAACTCGGCACCGCCGGCATTGTGTTCTTTGTTGTGGCAGCTGCCGCCCCGCTTCTTGGAATGACGGGAGCTGTGCCGGTTGCCATGTTCCTGGGTAACGGCGCTGGTGCATCAGGCACCTACCTTGCTGTCGGTTTGCTTCTCGCACTCTTCGCTGTCGGTTATTCGGCCATGAGTCAGAAGGTGACTAACACCGGCGCGTTCTTTGCTTACGTTGGTCGCGGTCTCGGCCGTAACGCCGGCGTGGCTTCGGCTTTCGCATCGATCGTTGGTTATGTCACCATTCAGCTCGCCATCTATGGCTTCTTTGGCGGCGTAATGGCACTCATGGTTCCAGGCCTGCCCTGGTACGGCTGGGGCCTAGTCGCATGGGCCGTGGCAACATTGCTGTCGCTCTTCAGTGTTGACATTGGCTCAAAGGTTCTCGGTGTTCTGATGATTCTCGAGGTCTTGGCGCTTGCAGTAACTGCTGTGGCGATATTGGTTCAGAACGCTGGTTCGATTGACTTCGTCGCAGCCTTCTCTCCAGATGCCATTTTGGCCGGTGGGGTGACCGGCACCGCAGGTATCGCAATCGCTTTTGCCTTCGCATCATTCATTGGTTTTGAAGCAACCGCGATCTATGGCGAAGAGTCAAAAGACCCTAAGCGTTCGGTCGCCAAGGCAACCTACTGGGCAATCGGTCTCATCACCGGTTTGTTCGCAGTTGTCTCGTTGGCAATGTCTACGGCGATGGCGAGCTACAGCAACCCAGCCGGGCCAGAAGGTCTTCAAGAAGGCCTGTATGGCTACATTGCCGAGTTTGGCGCCCTTGACCCAGCCGTTGGTCTAACCAACCCAGCCGGCGTGCTACAGCACATGGCAGATGTTTCGCTCGGTGGAACCTGGATGTCGACCATCATGGGCTACCTGGTGCTAACCAGCTG
>WLFI01000033.1 GCA_009703845.1 Actinomycetota bacterium | reverse complement strand
CAATCGAGAGGCAAGAGTTCACGTAAAACTCGTTAGCCAAGTTGGAATCGGCACGGTGGCCGCCGGCGTTGCCAAGGCCAAGGCAGACGTCATACTAGTTTCTGGATTTGATGGCGGAACCGGTGCCTCTCCGCTCAATTCGCTCAAGCACGCGGGAACACCTTGGGAGCTCGGCTTGGCCGAGGCCCAGCAGACACTGATGGTAAATGGACTTCGCGGTCGCGTTTCGGTTCAGGTTGACGGACAAATGAAGACCGGGCGCGACGTCATCATCGCGGCACTCTTGGGCGCTGAGGAGTATGGTTTTGCAACGGCCCCGCTTGTCGTGTCTGGTTGCATCCTGATGCGTGTTTGCCACCTTGACACCTGCCCGGTTGGAGTCGCTACTCAGAACCCGGCGCTGCGTGAGCGATTCACCGGTCAAGCCGATCACGTGGTGAATTTCTTTGAATTCTTGGCGCAAGAGGTGCGTGAGTACCTTGCAGCACTTGGCTTCCGCAGCCTCGACGAGGCAATTGGTCGCAGTGAGCTGATTGACGTCAACCGCGCCATCACTCACTGGAAGGCTGATGGGCTCGACCTGACTCCCATTCTGGCTGCCCCAAGTGTGCCAATTGATTCTCCACGCCGCCGCGTGAGCAGCCAAGATCACGAACTCGAAAAGCACTTCGACTTTAAGTTGCTTGAACTTGCTACGAGTGCGCTCGAGGATGCCCAGAGGGTAACTATCGAATTGCCAATTTCAAACGTCGATCAAGCTGTTGGTACTTTGCTCGGTAACGAGGTAACGAAGCGCTACGCAGAGCAGGGTCTCACCGATGGCACCATCGATATTCGACTTCGAGGAGCTGCCGGCCAATCCTTTGGAGCTTTTGTTCCTCGTGGCATTTCTTTGACGCTCGAAGGTGACGCGAACGACTACGTTGGCAAGGGGCTATCTGGGGGCCACATCAGCATTAGACCCGACCGTTCAAGCAGTTATGCAGCCGAGCAGAACATAATCGCCGGAAACGTTATCGGCTATGGCGCGACAAGCGGAAAGATCTTCATTCGCGGAATCGTCGGTGAGCGCTTTCTGGTCAGAAACTCTGGCGCAACCGCAGTCGTTGAAGGTGTTGGTGACCACGCCCTCGAATACATGACCGGCGGTGTCGCTGTGATTCTTGGCAAAACCGGCCGCAACTTGGGGGCCGGAATGTCTGGTGGTCGAGCCTTCGTGTACAAGCTGCGAGCCGACAGAATCAACCCCGAAGCCCTAGCCAATGGCGAGCTGAAGCTACTTGAGCTCGATAAGCCCGCCCAAGAGCTTTTACTCGCAGTCTTGAAGGACTACCAAAAGTCCACTGGTTCCCTTCTAGCCGAGCGCCTGTTGGCTGACTTCGAAAACGTGTCGCGAGACTTCACTTTGGTGCTACCGCGGGATTACGCAAATGTGCTCGAGGTTCGCGAGCAGGCTGTTTCGTCTGGCTTGAACCCTGATGGTGAAGAAACCTGGAAGAAGATTTTGGAGGTTACCAATGGCTGATCCGCGTGGATTTCTAAAAGTAACCAGCCGCGAAACCGCTGCCCGTCGACCAGTTCCGGTTCGTATTCTCGACTGGAAAGAGGTTTACGAGCGTCGCGACAAGGGCGTGATCACCACCCAAGCCTCGCGCTGCATGGATTGTGGTGTGCCATTCTGTCACCAAGGCTGTCCGCTCGGAAACCTGATTCCCGAATGGAATGACCTCACCTGGCGAGAAGACAACAAGTCTGCAATCGAAAGACTGCACAAAACCAATAACTTTCCAGAGTTCACTGGTCGCCTCTGCCCAGCTCCCTGCGAGAGCGCCTGCGTACTTGGCATCAACCAACCGGCGGTAACCATCAAAGAGATCGAAGTTTCGATCATTGATGAAGCATTCGACAACGGCTTCGTTCAGCCCCACCAACCGGAACGCCTTACCGGCAAGACGGTCGCAGTGGTGGGCTCCGGCCCTGCAGGTTTGGCCGCAGCTCAGCAGTTGACTCGTGCAGGGCACACCGTGGCTGTTTATGAACGCGATGACAGGATCGGTGGTTTGCTTCGCTACGGCATCCCCGATTTCAAAATGGAGAAGGTTCACCTAGAGCGACGCATTAAGCAGATGGAGGCCGAGGGAACTCGATTCCGAGCTGGAGTCGAAATCGGTAAAGACATAACCTGGCAAGAACTGAAAAGTCGCTTCGATGCAGTATTGGTTGCCACCGGAGCAACCAAGCCGCGCGACTTAGATGTTGAAGGCAGAAACCTCGACGGGGTTCATTTTGCAATGGAGTATTTGACACAAGCCAACAAGGCTGTCGCCGGTGATTCAGTAACAAACCAAATCTCTGCCGAAGGAAAGCACGTGGTTATCCTGGGTGGCGGAGATACCGGCGCAGACTGCCTGGGCACGGCGACTCGCCAGGGCGCTGCCTCGGTGACTACTTTGGCCATTGGAGTGCAACCACCCTCTGAGAGACGAGATGACCAACCTTGGCCAACCTTCCCAACACTTTTCGAGATTGCAAGTGCACACGAGGAGTTCGGTGAGCGTAAGTACCTAGCGTCAACGGTTGCCTTTGTGGGTAAAGACGGCCAAGTGACAGGCATCAAAGTGGCCGAAACCGAATTTGTCGACGGCAAGAGAGTTCCAAAGGTTGGCACTGAACAAATCTTGAAGGCCGATCTAGTGCTGCTGGCGCTCGGATTTACGGGCGCTGAGAGCGACACGCTAGAAGAGCAAGCACACGCAACTCTCGATTCTCGTGGCAACATAAATCGCGATGAACGTTGGGAAACCAACATTTCTGGGATGTTCGTGGCTGGAGATGCTGGCCGTGGCCAAAGTTTAATAGTCTGGGCAATCGCCGAAGGAAGAGCGGCTGCTGCGGCTATCGACGCCCATCTAGAAGGATCTACGGAGCTACCCGCTCCGGTCAAACCAACCGACCAACCGATCTCGGTTTATAGCTGAGATTCGTTGCTCGGGGTCTAAACAGGCCAACAACAAGAATGAGGAAATGATGAGACGCGCAAAGATTGTCGCGACACTTGGACCAGTAACTTCGAGTTACGAGCAGATTCGTGCCGTTATCGAGGCTGGAGTAGACGTAGCACGAATGAACCTTAGCCATGGTTCTTACGACGTGCACGAAGAAGTATTCAACAACGTTCGTAAGGCTGCTGCAGACACCGGTAAGGCAGTTGGAATTCTGGTTGACCTACAGGGTCCAAAAATTCGACTAGGCCGCTTCGCTGACGGCCCAGTCATGCTTGAGAAGGGTGCAACCTTCAAAATCACCATTGACGAAGTGCAAGGTGACGTAAACATTTGTGGAACCACCTTCAAGGGCCTTCCTGGCGACGTTAGCGTAGGCGACCAGCTACTCATCGACGACGGCAAGGTTGGCCTGCGAGCCACCGAAGTGACGGCTACCACCGTAACCACCGTTGTTGAAGTACCTGGCCCAGTTAGCAATAACAAGGGAATCAACCTCCCGGGTGTGGCTGTTAACGTTCCGGCTCTTTCTGAAAAGGACGAAGAAGACCTCCGTTGGGCAATCAAGCTCGGTGCAGACATCATCGCTTTGTCGTTCGTTCGAAACGCATCAGACATTGTTCGAGTGCACGAGATTATGAAAGAAGAAGGCAAGTTCCTTCCGGTGATTGCCAAGGTTGAGAAACCACAGGCAGTTGAGGCGCTAGAAGAAATCATCGACGCATTTGACGGCGTCATGGTTGCCCGCGGAGACCTAGGAGTAGAGCTTCCTCTCGAGCAGGTTCCTCTGGTTCAGAAGCGAGCCGTTGAACTCTCGCGTCGCTGGGCAAAGCCTGTGATTGTCGCTACGCAGATGCTCGAATCGATGATTGAGAACGCTCGCCCAACAAGAGCTGAAGCGAGCGACGTTGCAAACGCAATTCTTGATGGTGCAGACGCTGTCATGTTGTCAGGCGAAACCTCGGTTGGTAAGTTCCCGGTCGAAACCGTCGCAACAATGGCCCGAATCGTTGAGTCGACCGAGGAGAACGGAATGGATCGCATTCCACCACTAGGTACCCGTCCTCACACCCACTCTGGAGCCGTGTCTTTGGCCGCTGTCGAGATTGCTGAGCTACTTGGCTCAAAGTATGTGTGTGTTTTCACAGAAAGCGGAGATTCGTTCAGACGAGTTTCGCGACTTCGCTCATCGGTTCCGACCCTGGCCTTTACGCCGAGTGTTGAAACCCGAAACCGTCTCGCCATGTCGTGGGGATCTGAGACCTACTTGGTCGAGAAGGTCACCCACACCGACGCGATGATGCACCAAGTCGACGAGATCGTTCTAAGAGAAGGTCTTTGCCAAATTGGTGATGAGGTTGTCGTTGTTGCAGGCACGCCTCCGGGCATCCCAGGATCTACTAACTCATTGCGAGTACACAAAGTTGGCGACGCATTGAATGTCGCAGTGCCTGGATACAACAGAAGTTAGTTTCAAATAAGAAAAGCGGCGATCACGAATGATCGCCGCTTTTTTTGTGCCGGAAGTGGGATTCGAACCCACACGCCCTTTCGGACAAAGCATTTTGAGTGCTCCGCGTCTGCCGTTCCGCCATTCCGGCCGAAACAACGTTTCTTAGTCTATCGAAAGATTTAGCCATAGTTTGAGCTGTGCATCCTATAAAGTAGCAGCCATGTCAGAACAAACGCGACGCACCGCATTGGTAGCAGAGGATGAGTCAATCATTAGGTTGGACATCGTTGAAACTCTTCGCGAATACGGTTTCGATGTTATTGCCGAGGCGGGTGACGGTGAGGCCGCCGTTGCCCTTGCCACCGAACATCGACCAGATGTAATCGTTATGGACATAAAGATGCCAAAGATGGATGGCATCGAGGCTGCCGAAAAGATTTCGGCTTTAAAAATTCCAGTTGTGCTGCTAACCGCGTTTAGCCAGAGAGAACTCGTCGAGCGAGCATCCGAGGCTGGCGCTATGGCCTACGTGGTTAAGCCGTTCTCGCCGAATGATTTGCTACCGGCGATTGAGATAGCAATGAGCCGTCACGCCCAACTGAGTGCGCTTGAATCCGAAATAGCAGATCTCGCTGAGCGCCTCGAGACTCGAAAACTTGTTGATCGAGCAAAGGGGCTTCTGATCAGCAAAAACCTCGTCAAAGATGAGCCGGATGCGTTCAGATGGATTCAAAAGAGTTCAATGGATAGACGACTCACCATGGCGCAGGTGGCCAAGACGGTTATTGAGCAACTTCAAGACAAGCCGAAGGCCGAAGAAGAGTAGGCGAACTATTTTTCTGAGCGCCGGTCGCGAAGCAGGTTAGTGATTCGAATCGTGGACAGCCTCGCGCCAGTTGCGTCAACTACCGCAATCTCGTGGAGCGTGATGGTCTTGCCCAGGCTGATAGCCGTGCAGGTGGCAGTTACCAAACCAGCTGTGGCAGATTTGGTGTGAGAGGCGTTTATGTCGATACCGACAGCAAACTTATCGAGCGGTAGTGCCCAGACATTCGCAGCGAATGATCCAAGCGTCTCTGCCAAAACGACATAAGCACCGCCGTGCAAAAGCCCTAGTGGCTGGCGGTTTCCCTCTACGGGCATGGTGGCAACTGCGCGCTCTGCGCTAAGTTCCAGAAGCGAGATTCCCATGCGTTCGGCCAGTTCTCCCAAACCGCGCTCTTTCATCAACTCAGCGGCTGCTGGCGACAACTTGGCACTCATCTCAGACATCTTGCTCCGTAGTTAGCGTGTGAATGACGGTTAGGCTTGCGTTATGAACGCTGTTGCCAAGCCTACCTTGCTGCTCATTGACGGGCATTCTCTAGCATTTAGAGCTTTTTATGCGCTGAGCCCAGATTCATTCAAAACTTCGGCTGGGCAGCACACCAACGCGGTTCACGGCTTCATCTCGATGATGCTGAACATCCTGCAGGCGGAACAGCCGACCCACATGGCAGTTGCTTTTGACTTGTCTCGATCATCATTCAGGACCGATGAATACCCTGCCTACAAAGGCACTAGGGGCGAAACGCCACCCGAATTCAACGGTCAAACCGAGCTGCTTACCGAAGCGTTGGCCGCCATGAACATAGTCACCATCACAAAGGTGAACTATGAGGCCGATGACGTGATTGCGACTCTCTCGAAGATGGGTGACGACGCTGGTTATGAGGTGTTCATCGTCTCTGGAGACCGCGACACCTTCCAGTTGATTTCTGAAAACACCACCATCCTTTATCCGGTGAAGGGTGTCATGAATTTGGCACGGATGAACGACGAGGCCGTTTACGCAAAATACGGGGTTCACGCCAACCAGTACTCTGACCTGGCAGCGCTCGTGGGGGAGACCTCAGACAACCTTCCCGGCATTCCCGGTGTTGGCCCAAAGACGGCTGCCAAATGGCTACAGGAGCATCATTCACTTGAGGCGATTTTGGAAGCCGCTGATTCGATCGGTGGGAAAGTCGGCGAGAGTCTGCGCGAGCACAAACAAGAGGCGGTTCGTAACCGTCGCCTCAACCGCCTTGTTCGTGACCTAGAGCTCCCAGTTAGTCTCGATGAATTAAAGATCGAGGGAGTCAATCAAGCTGAAGTCAGACGCGTCTTCACAAACTTACAGTTCCGCACTCTTACCGAGCGAGTTCTTCGACTTCGAGGTGTGAAGGCATCGGAATCTGAGGATGCAAGTACAGGCGATGTCGTCGATGACATTACTGCAGAGCAAATCTCGACGATATTTGATGTTCCAAGCCAGCCAGATTCAAAAACTATAAATTTCACTGAGTTCAAAACTTTCGCCGAAGGCAGCTCTTGCGCCCTCTCCTTTGAACTCAGCGAGGTTCGCATCTTGGCAATTGGTGCTGCAACGGCGAGCGAGCGCAGATAT
>WLFI01000032.1 GCA_009703845.1 Actinomycetota bacterium | reverse complement strand
CGGCTCCGAGCTGTCGTGGAACGGTGGTTGAGGTCTTCAGAGCCTCGGCCACATCGAGCATGGCCATGAAGTCAGAAGTCGAAACGTGTTTGTGGGTTAGCCCACCGCGCAAGACGTTGTCTGAAGAGGTCAAAACCTCAACCCCGAGTCCACTGAGGTAGCAGTGTGGCACACCGGTTTCGACAAACATCGCTGCCCCGGGCTCGAGCGTGAACCGCTGCATGGTTAGGGCGAGCAACAACCCACGGTCGGCACCGAAACGCGTGGTTAGGCGCTGCAGCAGCGCAGCATCCGCGTATCGAAACGCTTGGCTGGTCTGCGCCAAGGCAACCAGCTCGCGCAGCAGCCCGGCCTGTAGGTCGCTCGGTTGGTCGCCGGCCAGAATGTCGCCGAGCATGGCGCGGTGGCCGTCGGCACTCAGCAGCAACGCCGAATAGCGCGCAAGCAGCGCCGCCGAACCTTCACTGACGAGCTCGCCCAACTCTTCTAGAACCTTGGCGATTTGGGCCGCGGGCAGAAGTCCGGCGAGCAGTTCGAACTCGGTGATCGCAATGATTGCCTCACGCTTGGCCTTGTCATCGCGAAAGGTTCGCGACGCATCGGCGAGGTCGAGCCCGGCACCGTTCTCGGCGGCAAAGCCAGCCTCGGCCTGCAGGGCATTGGGGTGTAGCTGAATAGAAAGCGGATGCTCGGCCGCCAAAAACTTTGCCATCAGGCCGAATTCGCCCCCGAGCAGTTTCGAAAGTGGCGAGTTCGAGTCAACCTCGAAGGCCTCTGAGATGGGGTGCGTGCCAAACCACAGTTCTGCCATCTCACGGCCGGTGGCCTCGATGTTCAGGGCGTCGGCGAGCAAGGTTTTTGACCCCCAGTCGTATTCACGTGGGTGATTGCCGATTTTGACTAACACTTCGAGCTCCTTGCGCCTACCTAGCCTAGTTTGCGCACAGCCGCGAAGGCATAAACTAGCCAAGTATCTAAGGGGTGACATGGAGCCACTAACTCGGCCGATTCGTGTTGTCTTTGACACGAAGTCTTGGGATTACCGAAGCAAAACCTGGCTTGCCTACCTGGCGGTTTTCGGGGTTGCTTGCGGTGACACACTTCGCTATGCCCTCGGATGGACGGGCTTCTGGATCTGGTGCGGTGTGATGTTTCTCGCCGTTGCGTTCATGTTGATCAAATCGAAGCCGATGGAAACCATCAAACGCATCCCGGTGCAAATGGTTGCTCTTTATGTTGCGCTGCTCTTCAGTGCTCTGTTCTCTGACTATCAAGGCATCAGTTTCGGCGCTGTCGGCGTGAGCATGGCCACCGCGAGCCTCGGTCTTTGGTTGGCGCACGCCTTTGATTGGCGGCACTTGCTCAGAGTGTTCACCAACGTGCTCAGATTCGCGTTGGTGGCCTCGCTGCTTTTCGAGCTCTACGCCGCGATTCTCGGCACACCTATTTATAAGCCGTTCAAAAACTTCGAATGGAAGTGGGTTCCAGACTGGGCCAACCAGTGGACCGAGGGCAACCTGTTCACCGGCGAGCGCATTCAGGGCATTGTCGGCAACGCCAACCTGCTGGCCTACCTGGCCATGATCGGGCTGGTAGTTTTCGGAGTCGAATACGCCGTGCTCGGCACTTCGCGCTGGCTCAGCGTGCTGGGGTTGGTGAGCGCCGGCGCGTGTGTCGCGCTAAGCAAGTCGGCCGGTATCGGCTTTGCGCTCTTGGCCATGGTTGCGGCAGCTGCGGTTTCGATCGCGGCCGAGGGTAAGCCATATGAAACCCGTCACCGCTATTACCGTTTCGCTTGGGCTGCCGCCGCCGCTCTGGCCTTCTTGGTGTTCGTCTATCGCTCCGAAATCTTCGGCATGATCGGCAAGACCCCCGACATGAGCGGTCGAACCATGATTTGGCGCAAGGTGCTTGGCCTCATCGGCAACGAACCGCTCACCGGCTACGGCTGGCTTAGCTACTGGATGCCCCACCTGAAGCCATACGAGGGCCTAGTGAAGATCGACTATGTGCCTTACTACCAAGCACACAACGCATTTCTAGACATGTGGCTGCAGGGCGGAATGATTGCCGCCGGACTACTGGTGGCGCTGGTGGTAGTGACTTTTGTTCGCCTTTGGCAGTTGGCCGTGCGACACACCAGCGCGCTTTACCTTTGGCCGATTCTGGTTTTCGTTGGGCTAGTGGTTCAGAACTTCACCGAGAGCCGTCTGCTGAGTGAGCTTGGCTGGGTGATGCTGACTATGTTTGCGGTGAAGGTGCGCGACCCCGAAGAGTGGCTAGAGCCACTGGGGCGATCACCTAAAAGAGTTCGTTTGCTCTATCAAGGTCTTCTGCGAAATCGACTTCAACCGCGTAAAGATCGCTGATGTCGACGGCCTCGAACTTTAGGCCATCGTTCTCGATGCCAAGTTCGATGCCTCGCTCGAAGTAATCCTGGTCGCCGACTTCTTGTAGACGGGCGATTAGCGCCTTCTTGTCTTGAGCAGCCACAAAGTTGATGCCTACGGCTTCACCCAACCCACCGACGACCTGCTTCGAGAGTTCGTTGATGAAGCCGTGTGAATCCAAGGTGTATTTGACCTCTTCATCGCTCACCTTCGACTGGTTGACCACGACGAATGACTGGTCTGCCTCGATTTTCGGAGTCACGCGAACCAAAACCTGAGGGTCGAAGACGACGTCTCCGTTTAGCCAGAGCACTCCCCCGTCACCCGAAGCGCGAAGGGCCTTGAGCAGGCTTTTAGAAGTATTGGTCTGGTCGTAAAGCTCGTTGTAAACAAAGGTTGCCTCAGGAAAACGCTCGATGATGGCTTCGAGTTTGAACCCGACCACGATCATCACGCGGTAGCTTTCGCCGAATGCGAAGCCGAGATTGTCGATTTGCTGCTTCATTATCGAGCGACCGTCACGAAGCTCGGTTAGCGGCTTCGGTAGTGGTCTGGCTAGGCGAGTGCCCATGCCGGCGGCGAGAATGACAACCTGTTTAGACATGGCTCAAGTCTAGGCACTCGGAATGGTCAGTTTTTGCCCAACCTGAATGCTGTTTGGGTTCTTGATGCCGTTGGCTGCCATCAACTTGGCAACGGTGGTCTTGAATTTTGCCGCGATGCCGGCGAGGGTGTCGCCTGATTTCACCGTGTAGGTTACCGGAGTTGAGCCGCCGTTTCCCCCGGTCGAACCATCGTTAGACCCACCTCCGGTGTTGGTTTCGGTTAGCTTGACCGGGGCCGGAGCGCCGTTGGGAATGCGATCGGCAAAGGTGGCATCAACCATCACAGCCTTGGTTTTGTTCAGCGAAAGCGCTCGGTAGGCGGCAGCGCTGGCAATCGCGCGCTTCTTTCCCGCCTCAACAAGAAAATAGGTTGGGGTGTCTTTAACGCGGATGAACCTGCCTAAGACATCGGACTCGGGCACCATGCCGTCACATACGAATGTGCTCAACTTCGTTGCCTTGCCCGGGTAGTGGTTCACCGCATCCGCTTCGATGCGCACGCCATAGCCGCCGCTAGCCGCATAGGTTTCGCCGCCACAAACAAATTTGAGCCCCGAGAATTTGTAGCGGGTGTCATAGCCGATGAGTGTGGCATCGGCAAAGGTTCGAGGCTGCGCCACACCGAGGGCGTCGATCGAAGCAGCATCTGGCGCTTCTAGAGCGCGCGACCAGCCGTTGATGATGAAAAGCTTTCCGCTGGTTTTGGCTTTAATCACCGTGCCTGGCGCGAACACCGGGTTGCCAAGGCTTAGTTGGGCAAAAGCAGCCGGGCTGAGCACGAAGGTCGAAGTCGAGGCGGCCAACTCGCCGAGCTTGGTTCGGTCGGTGCCGCTGAGCACCTGACGAGCCACACCCTCACGCACGAAGTAGGTGGGCTTGTTCACCGAGTTCTTCACAAAAGCAGGTGACGCTATGGTTCCGGTGACAATGTCGAGTTCGCCGATGAATTTTGATTCAACCAGAGGCACATCGGCAAGCAACGGGGATGTTCGAGACACCGTCTGTGCGCCATCCGGGGTCAGAAGCCAGTAAGCGCCGGTGGTGTCTTTGATGAATGGGCGCAGGTTCAACCCGGTGTCGACGGCCGATAGCCCGTTTGACGAAAGCGTGCTCTCGCTCGGCCTAAACCACTTGGCGAAGTCGATGTCTTTGTCTAGGTCTGCGTCGATTCGATAGAAGACCCCACCCGAATAGATGCCCCACTGTTTCGTGGTGCGGTCTTGAAAGAGCGAACCGTCGGCGACTATCGGAGTGCCCCACGGCAGGTGTGAAAAATCGGCGAGAGTCGCGTTGGTTACGGCAGGCAGTTTCAAGCCGGCGGCCGATACCGAGGCGTCATCCAAGATTTCTTGAATTTTGCCATCGTTGATGAAATAGCGTTCGCCGTTCGGGCCAGCGATAAGCCTGGTGATTGGGCCATCGGTTGGCAGTGCATTCAGCTGTGAATTGGTGAGTGTGATCGCCTTGGTGCAGTCGAGGCCAAGTTCGAGCGCAACGGCGCAACTGCTCAAGGTGTATTTCTTGCCACCGGCAATCACATACTTTTGCTGGTTGGCCGCCATCACCAGAGGAGTGAAGGCGCCGCCATCTTTGAAGCTGTCGAGGTATTGCTGCGAAATGGTTCCGAGTGGGCCAAGTGGCTTCAGGTCATCGATCCAAGCCGCATCGGCGATTTCGTATTTGGTTTCATCAACGATCAGGTACGGTTTCGAGTCAGCACTCTTGAGCAAGAAGCCACCACCGATTGGCGAGCCAAACCAGTCTGAGAAAAAGCGCCAGAAGTTGCGGTTACCGTATGCGCTGCAAGAGTCGCCCGAGCCGTAGAGGTTCTTGAGTGCTGCCGCATTCGGGGTGTATGGCGTGTAGTAGTAAAGCGCCGCGGTGGCCTGGCTCTTTAGCGTGAAGCTCTTCGAACCACACTTGTCTACCCACTTGATGCAGCTGCCAGACGCATTTCGAGCATCACAAAAATCTGCCTGGTATTTGATCGAGACGGTGGTGCCAACTTTGAGATAGGTGAACGAACCGCGCGGGTCGCCATACCACTGCAACTGACCGGCACCGCGGTAAAGCTGGTTGAACAATCCGGTGATGGTCGAGCCCTTGCCGCAAATTTCGGGCTTTGAGTCTGGACACCCATAGCCGAGGGCGGCTCGATACATGTATTCAGTTGGATTCGAGGCTTGAATGAGCCCCTGTTCTTTTTGCAATACGACCAGCAACACACGCGGATTGATCTTGCAGGCGTTGGCCACGTCAAAGATGATCTGAGCGGCGCTCACGTTGGTCTTGGCCGGCACCGGATCACAGCGCCCGGCTTCACCAGCCTTGGCCTGGGTATCCATCTTGTAGTTACGCAGGCAGGTTGGCCCGCCATCATTGGCCTTGCAAACCGGAACCTTGCTGTCTAGAAAACGCTGAATCTCTTCGACGGTCATGGTGCCAAAGTCATAGAACACGCTGTCAGAGACTATGAGCCCCGGGTCGAACATGTTGCCGTTTAGCGCGGCTGCTGGGTCGGTTTCTTCATCAAGCGCGACAATGCCAACGAAGGCAATCAGCAATGCTGAAATACCTGCGAGGATGCGCTTGGTGAACTTGCTCATAGAACCTAAGGAATCACCAGAGAGTTGGCGCCGGTTGCGCCAGTCGAATCAGCTGATTCATAACTGACCGTGAAACTGGCGTTTCCAGAAGGTATGCCGGTTAGCGGCAAGTTGAATGGGTAGCACTGGGTATCAGTCACGTTGCTCTCGGCTTTGACGGTGAGAGTTTTAGTCACCGAGCCTGAGGTCACTTTTAGCGTGCAGCTGCCGCCGTCTTCAGAAATGTCGGCAACCTCGGCAATCACTGTGATTTGCCCTGCGCCGGTGTCGACGCTGCTGCTTAGAACGCGCAGCCCAACCTGAGCTTTTGGCGTTTGCGACGCGCTGGCGCTTGGGCTCGGTTCGGTGGTTTCGCTCTGGCTTGGGCTCGGCGTAGACGATGCCGATGGCTCATCGGTGGGGGCTGAAGTCGCGCCCCAGTTTGGATAGAAATACTGACAACCGCTCAGGGTCAGTGTGCCCAGCACTACGGCTGTTGTGATCAAAAACTTTTTCAACCTGGCTCCTGTCGTCGATAGCGTGAAAAAACTGGCGCACCGCTTTGACTTAGCGCTGTTTTAAGCCTAACTTTGGCGAACTAAATCTGGCCTAGGCGGTCAGCCGATTTTCAGCCTTTTCTAACGTTTGCAGGGTTCGAATGGCCTCGGCGCGGGTCGAGCTCATCACCATTCTCAAAACCTCGTTGTAACGACCGCCTGCAGCCTCAAATTGCTCTGGCGAAACCTTGCCAACCAGCGCTTTGCAGCGCACCTTGAGGGTTGAGAAATAGGTGGCATCGACATGTTCTAGGTATGGCACGAACAATTGAAGGTCGTGTCGAATGATTCGCCTCTGGTAGCTCTCGAGCACGGCGGTAGAGACTTCGCCGGCGCGTATCTTGGCCTTGATGCGGTTGGCAATCTGCTCCATCGAGAGCAGCCGGTCTTCAAGTGAAGCCTGCTCGAATCGCACGGTCGAACGAGATTCGCCCTCTGCTCGCACCCTCCAAAAATAGACTGCATCGCTAACCAAACTGATGCGGTCGGCGTTGAGGTAACTTTCGGCAGCCAGTGTCATGTCTTCGTAGTTGACTCCGCTCGGAAACCTGAACCCCTGCGCCCGCCAATAGTCGACGCGAAAAAGCTTGTTCCAGACCACGGCATCGCCGAGCAACTCTGGCATCTGCTCAATCTTGATGCCGGCGCGGTCGGCCGCAAAGAATGAGGCGGTGGATGGGCGGTCGAAGTAGCGCACGCCGTAGAACGTCACCGTCTTGCCCGCGGTCAACTGTGCATCCGAGTTCTCGGCCGCTGCAACCAACTTCGCAATCGAACGCTTTGGTAAAAGGTCGTCTGAATCGATGAACATCAGGTATTTGCTGTCGCTCGACATTGCTGCGACGCCTCGGTTGCGCGCCTCGGCTACTCCAGCGTTTTTCTGATTGATCACCGTGAGGTGCGCAATTTCGGCGGACAACATTTCGAGAATCTTTTCGCTGCCGTCGCTAGAGCCGTCGTTCACGGCGATTACCTCGAAGTTCTTGTAACTCTGCGAGAGAACGCTGGACAGGGCATCCAAGAGATATTCGGCAACGTTGTAAACCGGCATCACGACCGTGACCTTTGGCTGTG
>WLFI01000031.1 GCA_009703845.1 Actinomycetota bacterium | reverse complement strand
GGCGAGAGAGTTGACAACTGAAGAAAGTGAGGCATCGGTGGCCTCGTGTGTTCCAACCATCAGACTAGCGGTTGGCGTCTTGCCTGGTTCGCTCGGGTTCACCGATTGCTCGACGGTTTCGACCGAAACTCCGTGATCGGCAAAGATGTTTGCGATCTGGGCAAGCACACCCGGCTGGTCTTTAGCCTGAATGGTTATTTGGTAGCGCGTGTAGATGCGCTCGATTGGCAGCACCTCAAGGTTGGCGTGAACCGAATCGGCCAAGCCTGGCCCGCCGGCTACGTGACGCTTGGCAGCAGAGACTAGGTCGCCCAAAACTGCAGAGGCGGTCTGAACTCCACCGGCACCTGCGCCATAGAACATTAGCGAGCCGGCTGCTTCTGCCTCAACGAACACAGCGTTGAACGCGCCGCGAACGGCTGCAAGCGGATGCTCGCGCGGAACTAGCGCAGGGTAAACGCGTGCGCTCACACCCTGTTCACCCGAACCATCGGCATCGATACGCTCGGCGATTGCCAAAAGTTTGATCACGTAGCCGTTTTCACGTGCAGCGGTGATTTGAGCCTTGGTTACCTTGGTGATGCCCTCGCGGTAAACGCGGTCGAGCGGAACCTCGGTGTGGAAGGCAAGGGCGGCCAGAATCGCAACTTTTTGTGCTGCGTCGTAGCCCTCGACGTCGAGCGATGGGTCGGCCTCGAGGTAGCCAAGTTCGGTGGCCTCGGCCATGGCTGCTTCGAGCGTCAGCCCAGCAGTGTCCATGCGGTCAAGAATGTAGTTGGTCGAACCGTTCACGATTCCCATGATTCGGTTAACCTTGTCGCCCGCGAGTGACTCGCGCAGTGGTCGAATGATAGGAATAGCAGCGGCTACCGCTGCCTCGAAGTAAAGCTGCGCACCAACTTGCTCAGCGGTCTCAAAGAGCTCGGTTCCGTGGGTCGCAAGCAGTGCCTTATTAGCTGTGATGACGTCTGAACCTGAGTTCAGCGCCTGCAAAATGTAGGTGCGGGCCGGCTCGAGACCGCCCATGACTTCGATAACGATGTCGGCAGCAACAATTAGTGACTCTGCGTCGGTGGTGAGCAACTCCGCCGGGATGTCGGCCGAGCGCTTGCTCTTGATGTCGCGAACTGCCACACCGATGAGTTCGAGTTCGGCACCCACACGAGCGGCGAGCTCCGCCTTGTTTTCGAGTAGCAGACGGGCCACCTGGGCTCCCACAGAGCCTGCACCGAGTAGCGCTATTCGAAGCGGTCGATAGTCAATCACGGTTAGTCCTTGCCATTTAGCGATAGTGAAGTCAAAAGCTCTTGGTAGCGCAGATCACGAGCGAACAAATCAGCCTCGGTTTCGCCACGCACAATCAATCGTGCCTGACCTTGACTGATTGCCACAACTGGCGGTCGTGTCAACATGTTGTAGTTACTCGAAAGCGAAGAGCAATATGCTCCGGTCGCCGCCACGGCAACAATGTCGTTGTTAGAAATATCGGCTGGCAAATAGTCATCGCGCACCACAATGTCGCCGCTCTCGCAGTGCTTGCCGACTACGCGCACCAGTGCGGGCTGGGCACTGCTTGCTCTCGACGCCAACCTAACGGTGTAGGCGGCGTCATAAAGGCTTGGTCTGGCGTTGTCGCTCATGCCGCCGTCGATGCTCACGTATTTGCGAACCGCACCAGCGCCTTCTTCGGTCAACGCGACATCCTTGATGGTGCCAACGGTATAGAGAGTTACGCCGGTAGGGCCAACGATGATTCGACCCGGCTCAAAAGCCAGCACTGGCACCGCGATGCCGAGCGCGGCGCACTCGGCCGCTACACCTTCGGCGATTTTGAAAGCAATCGATTCGATGTCTGGAGCCTCGTCGGCCGTTGTGTAGTTGATTCCAAAGCCACCGCCAAGGTTCAGTTCGGGAACTTCGCCGAACTTCACCAACTCGGCTTGAATGGCAAGCAAACGCTTCGCTGCCTCGATGAACCCGTCGGCTTCGAAAATCTGCGAACCGATGTGCGAGTGCAGTCCAAGAAACTTCAGGTGCTTTTCGGCACGGATGCGCGCAACCAGACCTGGCACGTCGGCACGCGCCAAACCAAACTTTTGGTCTTCGCGCGCGGTGGCAAGAAACTCGTGGGTGTGGGCGTGCACTCCGGCGTTTACGCGAATTCGCACCGGTTGCACGCGACCCTGTGCCTGGGCGGTGGATGCGATGCGCTCAAGTTCAATCTCGCTGTCAATGACAATCGCACCGACGCCCGCGGCAACGGCTCGACCGATTTCAGAAAGCGACTTGTTGTTACCGTGTAGGCCGATGCGTGCCGGCTCGACTCCCCCGGCTAGCGCCGCGGCAAGTTCACCGCCAGATGCGACATCTAGGTTTAGCCCGAGTTCAGCAATCCAGCTCGCCACTTCGGTGGTTAGCAGCGCCTTGCCGGCGTAATAAACCTTGGCGGTGGTTCCAATCAACTCGGCGGCAGCCGACAGCGCGCGCTTGACGCGAGTCGCCCTAGCAAAAAAGTCATCTTGGTCAATCACATAGAGCGGGGTGCCAAACTGCGCACCAAGATCGGTAACACCGATTCCGCCGATTTCGAACTCACCGTGGCTCGAACGTTGCAGGTTCGCTGGCCAGAGCGCAGCATCCACCTGGTTTAGGTCTTTGGGCTTCTTGAGCCATTCTGGAGAGATTGCCATGGCTACATACGCTCCGGTGCGCTCACGCCGAGCAGGTTCAAGCCGTTGCGCAAAACCACGCCCGCGGCGTCGTTCAGCCACAGGCGGGTGCGGTGGATGCTCTCAACGGGTGCGTCGCCCATTGGAGTCACGCGGCAGTTGTCATACCAACGGTGATACGCGCCGGCAACTTCTTCGAGGTAACGAGCGATTCGGTGCGGCTCTTTGAACTCGGCGGCGGTGGACATTACGCGAGGCAGCTCAATAAGTTTGGCAAGCAGCTCTTCTTCGCTCGCGTGGGTGAGCAGTGCTGGCTCAAACTCGGTGCGGTCAACGCCGAGCGATGCCGCGTTGTTGGCAACCTGCGCGGTTCTGGCGTGGGCGTACTGCACATAGAAAACCGGGTTGTCGTTGGTCTTCTTTTCTAGCAAGGCTAAGTCGATGTCTAGCTGCGAGTTGATTGAAGAGCGAACCAGCGCGTAACGCGCAGCATCGACCCCAACGATCTCAACCAGGTCTTCCATGGTCACAACTGTGCCGGCGCGCTTAGACATGCGAACCGGCTCGCCGTCGCGCACCAGGTTGACCAACTGACCGATCATGATTTCGAGGTTGACCCCAGGCTCGTCGCCGAATGCGGCACACATAGCCATCATGCGCGGAACATAGCCGTGGTGGTCTGCGCCAAGCATGTAAATGCAGCGGTCGAACCCGCGGCCACGCTTGTCTAGGTAATAGGCGAGGTCGCCGGCGATGTAGGCCGCCTCGCCATCGCTCTTGATGATTACGCGGTCGCGGTCATCGCCAAACTCGCTCGAACGCAGCCAGGTTGCACCGTCAGCTTCGAAGATGTGGCCAAGTTCGCGCAGTCGCGCAATCGCCTTGTTTACGGCACCCGACTCATAGAGCGAGTTTTCGTGAAAGTAAACGTCGAAGTCAACACCAAAGTCGTGCAGCGATGCCCTGATTTCAGCGAACATTAGGTCGACGCCCGCGGCCCTGAAGGCCTCTTGGGCATCGGCTTCTGGAAGCTCAAGAATGTCTTCGGCGGTTTCGGCCAGTACGCGAGATGCGATCTGGTCGATGTAGGCACCCGAATAACCGTCTTCTGGTGCTTCTTCTTTGCGAGCCGCGGCCAAAAGGCTGCGTGCGAAACGGTCGATCTGAGCACCGTGATCGTTGAAGTAATACTCGCGGGTGACCGAAGCGCCTTGTGCCTGAAGAATTCTGGCCAAAGAGTCACCGACGGCTGCCCAACGGGTTCCGCCGATGTGAATCGGGCCGGTTGGGTTGGCCGAAACGAACTCTAGATTCATGTTTAGGCCGGCCAGCGCAGAACCAACACCAAAGCTCGCGCCCTGTTCGACAATTTGCTTTGCAATGGCACCGGCCGCTGCGGCAGAGACCGTGATGTTGATAAAGCCGGGGCCAGCGATGTCGACCTTCGAGATGCCCTCGGTCTTGGCTAGTTCGGCGGCAATCTTTTCGGCAAGGGCGCGTGGGTTTTGACCAAAGCGGCCAGCGGCCTGCATGGCGATGTTGGTGGCCCAGTCTCCGTGTTCACGGTTTTTAGGGCGCTCGATGACAACCTCAGTTGGCAGCTCTCCGGCAGGCAAATCACCAGCGGCTTGAAGCGTGCCAAGAATGCGCACGATAGCTGCAGACAGTTCGGCAGGAGTCACGGTTCAACCTTCGAGATTTGTGGTGTTTCGGGGATCAACTGTGACCGCATCCGAGTCTCTTGAATTCTACCGCCAAGGCTTACCTGCCGATAGGTGAGTACAAATAAAAGAAGCGGTGGACCAATCGACCCACCGCTTCTGATAGTTCGATTTGGGTTACTTCACAGCACCCGCGGTTAGGCCGCGAACGAAGTAGCGCTGCAGGGCGAAGAACACAATTAGTGGCAAAGCCAGCGAAATGAACGAGCCGGCGGCAACTTGTTGCCAACCCTCGCCATACTGGCCGAGCAGCTTGAGCAGACGATAGGTCATGACCGACTTTTGCTCGCCAACAAAGATGAAGGCAATCAGGTAGTCGTTCCAAACCCACAAGAACTGGAAGATTGCGAACGAAGCAAGTGCAGGCACAGACATCGGCATAACCAAGCGCCAGAAAATCTGGTAATAACTTGCACCGTCTACGCGAGCCGCTTCAATAAGCGAAACCGGTAGCGACAGCATGTAGTTGCGAAGAATGTAAATAGCCAGCGGAAGCGCGAACGCACAGTGAATGATCCACGCACTCGGGTAATTTCCGGTCAGCTGAAGGCCCGTCGCTTTCTGAAATGCAACCATTCCGCGAAGAACTGGAATCAGTGCCGATTGAAGAGGAATGATCATCAAACCGACCAGAATCGCGAAGTAAATTTCACGACCCTTGAACTCGATGAAGGTGAAGGCAAAAGCTGCGTTGGCAGCGACCAGCAGAGGCAAGATCACAGAGGGGATGGTGACTACCAGGGTGTTCACCAGCGAGTCAAGCATTCCGGACTCGAGCGACTTCGAGTACGCATCGATTGACCAGGCTTGGTTGAGAGGGTCAATGAACACGTCCCACCAAGGTGAAGTTTCGGCCTGGTCACGACGACGAAGCGAGGTGATCAAAAGACCAACGGTTGGAATTGACCAGATCGCAGTCAGAGAAAGCAGCGCCAATGTGCTGCCGATTTTGAAGTTGCGGATTTTGTTTAGAAAAGTTTTCATCGCATGGTCTCCTGGTGGCGCACGGTTCTGATCTGCAGAATCATCAGTGGAATGATGAGCAGCAGCAAGATGGTGACAACCGCTGAAGCTGGGCCGACATTCGAGTTCTCGAAGAACTGTTTGTAATACTCAAACGCAAGCACGTTGGTGTTGAAGTTTCCACGAGTCATGGCGAGAACGATGTCGAAAACCTTCATGACCAGAATCAGCACGGTTACGAAAACCGACATGATCGTTGACCAGATTTGCGGAACGATGATTCTGAAGAACACTTGGGAGCCGTTGGCACCATCGATGCGGGCTGCTTCGACGGTTTCTTCAGGAACAGCCTTGATTCCCGCCGAGATGATGACCATCGAGTAACCAACCTGAAGCCACACGATTACCGCCATGAGCAAGAACGTGTTTAAGCGCCCACCATCCATTTGCAACCAGGGCTGAGCGTCAAAACCAAGCGCACGGGCAATGCTGTTGAGTAGACCGATTTCTGGGCGGCCAGGTGGCACGTAGACATACATGTAACCCCAGATGGTTGAAGCCGCTACGAAGCTGATGGTCATCGGCATGAAGATGAGCGACTTCAGGATCTTTTCGCGGGTAGGGCCAACTTGGTTTCCGAGGGTAGCGAACAGCACACCGAGCGAAACCGTAACGGCTGGCACGACGGCGATCCAGAGGAAGTTGTTGATCAAGATGCTGATGAACTCAGCTGAACCGAATAGCTCGGCGTAGTTTTCAATTCCGACGAATTCTTTGCCACTGTCGTTCATGAACGACCAAATGATGGTTTGGAACATCGGCAAAACCAAAACAAGAATGACCAGCACAGCTGCTGGAAGAAGGAACGATGCCGACTTGAACTTGTCAGCGAGTTTTGGAGGCAGAAGGTTTACGAGCTTGTCGAGAAGCCAGTAGAGGCCATAGGTGGCCGCGGCTCCGAGCAATACGGCCAGAATGCCGAAGAGAATGTCGCCCATGTGAACTCCGATTGGTGTGGGCTTTACAGCCGGTTGATGCGGGTGAGTCTGGTGTTGCTTGGTGGTTCTAGTTTAGGAAGACTGCTGCCGGGGAGATTTCCTCCCCGGCAGCAGCATCCACTTTGATTCTCAGCTATGAAAGCTGGGAGTCGTTTTGGTTAGTACTTGCTGTCGATTCGAGCAGCAGCTTCTTCCCAAGTGATACGTCCTGCAACGTAGTCGGTGCCGGCAGCCCAGAACTCAGCGTTTACTTCTGCTGGCATCTGGTCTGAACCGTCGAAGCCGAAGACTGACGCAGCAGCCATAGCTTCACCGATCTTGCGGTTTAGGGCGTTAGGGTAAAGCGCTGGGTCGAAGGTCTTGTGCGGCGAGATTGCACCGTTCGAGACCATCTTGGTTAGCACCTTGTCGCTGAAGATGAACTCAGCAACCTTGGCTACGTCAGCGTCAACGTGTCCTTGGAACACAGCACCTAGGTCTCCACCACCGATAACACCGGCGTTGGCACCTTCAGGAGCAGGTAGTGGGAATACGTCTGCGTTGGTGTAGTCCTCAGCAGCAAGCTGAGCAACGATGTCTTCAGGGAAGAATCCGCTGATGAATGAACCCTGGCGCAGCATGAAGCACTGGCCCTTCTCTTTTCCACCGGTCTCGAATAGAGGAGCAGTGTTCTGGAACGAGTCAGATGCCATTGCGACACCGCCACCGTTAACCTGACCCTCGGCGAGTAGACGCTTCGAAACCTCTTCAGCAGCCTTAGCTACCTCTGGGCTTGCGAAGTCAATGTCGCCTGCGATCCACTGTGCGTAAACATCTGCACCGTGGAAGTCAAGAACGTACTGTTCCATCCAGTCGGTGAAGGCCCATCCGGTGGCTCCACCAGACTCGATACCTGCACACCATGGGTAACCGCTGCCGTCAGCCTTGATTTGCTCTTCAAGAGCAACAAGCTCAGCATCGGTGGTAGGAACGCTGTAACCATTTGCAGCGAATGCAGATGGGTTGTAGAAGACCAGAGT
>WLFI01000030.1 GCA_009703845.1 Actinomycetota bacterium | reverse complement strand
CGATCCACCGTGGAACACGAGGTCGAATGGCTTGTCTTTGCCATACTTAGCGCCGACAACAGCTTGGATGTCGCCTAGCAACTCTGGGCGAAGCTTTACGTTGCCCGGCTTGTAGACACCGTGAACGTTACCGAAGGTTAGGGCAACCATGTAGCGACCGTTTTCGCCAAGGCCTAGCGCCTCAGCGGTTAGCAGGCCGTCGTCGGGGGTGGTGTAGAGGTGCTCGCCCATTCCGCCCTCAACGCCGTCTTCTTCGCCGCCGACAACGCCGACTTCGATTTCAAGCACAGCGCCGATGCCGTTGGTTAGCTTCAGCATTTCTTTGGCGATTTCTAGGTTCTCGGCCATAGGAACAGCCGAGCCGTCCCACATGTGTGAGTTGAATAGCGGGTCTTGGCCGGCACGCACGCGCTCTTGCGAGATGGCGATTAGTGGGCGAACAAACTTGTCGAGCTGATCTTTGGCACAGTGGTCGGTGTGCAGGGCGATGGTGATGCCGTAGTTCTTGGCAACTTCGCGAGCGAATGCAGCCATTGCAGCAGCGCCCGAAGCCATGTTTTTAATGGTTGGGCCAGACCAGTAGTCGCCACCACCGGTGGTGACCTGAATGATGCCGTCTGAGCCTGCCGCCTGCAAACCTGCGAGAGCTGCGTTCAAAGTTTGCGAAGAAGATACGTTGATTGCTGGATAAGCAAAGCCACCGTTCTTGGCGCGGTCGAGCATCTCTAGGTATTGGTCTGGTGTTGCTACGGGCATGGCTTACTCCTTGAGCGACGTTGGGATTACCTATGATGTTACCAACACGAGAGGCCCGAGATGCGTTCAACAGACTCACCAACTCGTGAATTAATCGAGGCTGCGATAGTCGCAAGCCGTGCCGCTTTTCGGCATGTTGGCTCAGAAAACAAGTTCGCCGTCGACCGTGCCGCCGTTGATGCGATGCGTGCGTCTCTAAACGCGCAAAAACAGGGCTTTCGGGTTGTGATCGGCGAAGGCGTTAAAGACGAGGCGCCGATGCTCTTCAACGGTGAAATTCTTGGCGTTTCGGGCTCAATCGACTGGGACATCGCCGTCGACCCGATCGACGGCACACGTTTGGCTGCATATCGCCTCGACGGTGCGGTGTCTGTGATCGGGGCATCCGAGCCTGGCGAAATGATGAACTGCCCTGACGTTTTTTACATGAAAAAGTTGGTGTGCGGCCCAGAGGGAGTTGGCCTGCTCGACATCGATTATTCGGCGACTCAAAACATTCAAAACCTGGCGGATGCTCTGCAGAAGCCGATCTCAGAACTCTCGGTTGCCGTGATCGATAAGCCGGTCAACGCCGAGCTAATCGAAGAGGTGAAAGCCTCGGGAGCTAACTGGTATCGGTTTGAAGAGGGTGACATCGCGATGGCGGTTGCTGCGGCAACGCCGGGTTCGGGGGTCGACCTGCTCTTGGGTGTCGGCGGGAACCCTGAAGGGGTGTTAGCCGCCTGTGCAGTTCGCATTTTGGGAGGGTTCATGCAGGGCGTGCTCGCACCGCGTTCGATCGAAGAGATTGAGGCCGCTCTGAATTCTGGTTTTCAACTCGACAAGAAGTTTGGCTTGTCAGAACTTGTGGGAGGAACTCGCCAGGTTTTTGTCATGGCGGGGGTGACCGACGGAATCTTGGTTGAGGGAATCAAAGTGTTTTCCGAAACCGAGCTAGAGGTTCAACTCTTTGTGCTCGATACCGATATCGAAGGTGGACGCCTGTTCACCATTCGAATCAATCGTTAGCCTCGGAACTCGGCAACTTCTTCTAGAAGCACGTCGCGATTTGGGTTCTCGTCAAGAATCGCGGTTGGCAGGTTATCGATGTTCTCGAGTCCTGAGGTCGGCTGCGTTACCGCAATCGCGCCCCACTGAACGGCGGTTGAAACACCCAACGGCACGTTGTAACCCACGCCGTGTTCTGCAACATCTGCGTCTGGGTTGGTGACCACGGCCGAGAGAAAGCCTGCCAGAGTGGCATCGCCGGCACCTACGGTGTTGATGACCTTTACCGGCGGTGTGCGCGCCGCCCACTCGCGGTCTTTGGTGACCGCAATCATGCCATCTGCACCCATGCTTGCCAGAACGGTCTCGATGCCGTGCTCGCAGAGTTCACGGGCGGCATCGATTACGTCTCCGACGGTGCGCAAGGTGCGACCAACGGCCGAGGCTAGTTCTTCGGCGTTTGGCTTGATGATGGCCGCACGGCCGCTTCGGGCCCAGATGTTGAGGGGTTCGCCAGAGGTGTCGAGTGCTACTCGAACTCCGAGCGCATCCATTCGATCAAAAATTGGGGTGAGGTCTACGAAGGTCCCGGTCGACTTGTTGACCGGAAGTGCACCAGCAACCACCAGCCACTTTGCATTGTTCTCACGAACGGTTCGTTCGGTGAGTTCAACGATGGCGTTCCAGTCTTGTTCACTGAGCGGGCGAGGCGATTCGTTTACCTTGGTGGTCGGCCCGTTGTGCTCAACGATGGTGGTCGATACGCGAAGTGTTCCGTCTACCCAGAGCGGCAGCAACATGCCGTCACTTCCGGTTCGAGCAAGAACGCCAGGGTCAGAGTTTCCAATTGGCACCACGCCAGGTGCTTCGATGCCAGCCAAGAAGAGGCCTCTAGATACGTTGATGCCCTTGCCGGCAAGTTCTTCGCCTACGGCGTCGGCGCGGTTGACTCCACCTGAGTGCAGGTTACTAACAAAGTAGGTGCGGTCAAGGGTAGGAGCTGGCGTCAAGGTGACGATTGGTGAACCAACGTTGGTGCCAGGCATAGGAGTCTCCTAAGACATGAAAATTCATTTGAAGTGGCCACAGAAAGTGGCGCGCTATCGGCAGACCTCATCGTCGGCGTTCTCGTAAAAGTATAGCCATGCGCCCTATGGCAAGAACTAAAAGAGGGGCTTTTTAAAACCGTTACTTATTGTCGTTTTCTTCGACGATTTCAGCCTCTAGGGCGTCGGCGGTCGAGGCCTCGCTTGCGGTGAAATTGTCGGTTGACGATTCGATTTGCTTTGGCTCTGGAATGTCGCTGGTGCCAAGTTCGTTCTCGTCAAGATCGTTGAGCTTGCGGGCTGTCACCAGCATGCGTCGCTCGAAGCTTGAGACGAAAGAGTTGTAGTCCTTGACCGTAGCGCCAATTGAGCGGCCAAGCTTGTCGGCGAGCTCGGTGACCTTTCCTACGCGCTCATAGAGCTCTTTGCCCAACTTGATCATGGTGCGCAGTGAGCCCTCGTCGGCGTTCTGGCGCCAGATGTAGTTGATGGTTTTTAGCACCGAGAAAAGGCTCACCGGTGAGGCTAGAGCGACGTTTTTCTTGAAGGCATATTCGAGCAGCGTGTTGTCTAGGTCGAGTGCTGCCGAAAGCAAAGACTCGCTCGGCACGAAGGCGATGACAAAGTCGGGGCTGGAGTCTAGGCCAGACCAATAAGAACGAGTAGCCAAGGCATCGATGTGGCCCTTCATGGCCTTGACGTGCTCTTCGAGCAACTTCTTGCGACGATCAGCGTCTTCGCCGGTGGCAAGTTCTGAAATTGCCGAGGCTGCCTGATATGAGTTGAAAGGGACCTTTGAATCGATCGCCAGCGACTTTGAGCCGGGTAGGCGAATGATCATGTCGGCACGGCCAGATGAATCACCGGTTGAAATCGTGGCTTGCTCGTCGAAGTCGGCGTGCTTTAACAGGCCAGCAAGTTCAACGAGGCGACGGAGTTGAGTTTCGCCCCAGACACCGCGAACACTGTTTGAAGACATGGCTTGCGATAGAGCCGCGGCCTCGCGACGAATCTTGTCATTTGACTCGACGACATTTTGAATCTGAGCTTGAAGCTCGCCCACCTGGGTGGCGCGCTGTCGCTGCAGGGTTGCCACCGTTTCGGTCATGGCGGCAAGTGACTCTTTAACCGGCTTAATTTCGGCCGCCAAAAGGTTGGTTTCTGTATCTTTGGCGATCTGGGCGCGAAGGTCGACAATTTGCGCTTCGAGGCGACTTACCGCCTCGGTTTTTGCAGCGAGCAGCGAAGCCGTTTCGATTGCCGCCGCCTGATCTGCGGCGGGTGCGGCTTTTTTGCGCAGCGATGCCACCAACCAACCCAAGACGGTGCCGAGTGCGATTCCTAGTGCCAGATAAACAATCTCCATGTGGGCAAGGTATCAGCCACCGCAGACTTTTTATGCGGGCACGCCGAGCACGAACTACTCCCAGTGCCGCTGGGCTATCGCGCAGCATCCGCGCCCAGCAATAGACTCGCCATATGCACAAGATTTTGCACCACATCAATGGTCAACAAACCGCAGGTTCAAGCAGTCGACTTTTCGACGTTTACGACCCAGCCAGGGGAGTGGTGACCAAGCAGGTTGTGCTCGCTGATGCCACCGACGTCGATTCGGCCGTCACCGCTGCGACCAATGCCTTCGCGGCCTGGCGCGACATGTCTTGGGCTAACCGCCAGCAGATTTTGTTCAAGTTTCGTGAGTTGCTCAACGCCCGCAAGCCCGAACTCGCCGCGATCATCACCGAAGAACACGGCAAAGTGCTCTCGGATGCACTGGGTGAGGTCACCCGCGGCCAAGAGGTTGTCGAATTTGCCCTCGGTGCGCCGCACCTAGCCAAGGGTGAGCACAGCGAGCAGGTTTCGACCGGCGTCGATGTCTTTAGCCTTCGCCAGCCACTCGGGCCAGTGGCCATCATCAGCCCATTCAACTTTCCGGCCATGGTGCCGATGTGGTTTTTCCCGATTGCACTAGCCACCGGCAACACCGTGGTGCTCAAGCCGAGCGAAAAAGACCCGAGTGCCGCGATTTGGATCGCGGAGCTGCTCACCGAGGCGGGCCTTCCGAACGGTGTGTTCAACGTTCTGCAGGGTGACAAGGTGGCCGTCGACGGTTTGCTCGCGCATCCGAGCATCAAAGCCGTCTCGTTCGTCGGCTCGACCCCGATCGCCAAGTATGTCTATGAAAAGGCAACGGCCGCGGGCAAGCGAGTTCAGTCGCTCGGTGGCGCTAAGAACCACATGTTGGTTTTGCCGGATGCTGACCTAGACCTTGCCGCCGACGCCGCAATCAATGCCGGCTTCGGTTCGGCAGGCGAGCGTTGCATGGCAATCAGCGCATTGGTTGTAGTCGAACCGGTTGCCGACCGTCTCGTTGCCAAGATTGCCGAGCGAATGATTCCGCTCAAGACCGGTGATGGACGTCGTTCTTGCGACATGGGGCCGCTGATTACTCGCGAGCACCGCGACAAGGTTGCCAGCTACATTCCTATGGCGCTAGCCGACGGTGCAGAAGTCGTGATTGATGGCCGCAGTGTCACCCCAGACGGCGACGAAAACGGTTTCTGGCTCGGCCCAACCTTGATCGACCGAGTGCCGACCACCTCGCACGTCTACCTCGATGAAATCTTCGGCCCGGTGCTCTCGGTAATTCGCGTCGCCAGCTATGAAGAGGGTGTCGCGCTAATCAATGCCAGCCAGTTCGGCAACGGAACCGCGATCTTCACCAACGACGGTGGCGCTGCACGTCGATTCCAGCGCGAAGTAGAGGTCGGCATGATCGGCATCAACGTGCCAATTCCGGTTCCGGTAGCCACATTCTCGTTCGGTGGCGACAAGGCCAGCATTTTCGGTGACCTCAAGGCTCACGGCGCAGACGGCATTCGCTTCTACACCAAGACCAAGGCCGTCACGCAGCGCTGGCTAGACCCAAGCCACGGCGGAATCAACCTGGGCTTTCCGCAAAACGACTAGAGCGCTTTAATCTCGTGCTTCACCGCTGCCGCGAGTTCGGCAAGCGAGTCAACCCCGTGCCGATCGGCTGCGTGAATGATGACTCTGGCGCAGGCATCCGAGTCGGCTAGAGCATCGTGGTGGTCAAACTCTTCGTGCCCAATCGCATAGGCAACCGCGTTCAGTCGGTATGACTCGAGATTGTAGGTTTTGCGCGAAATCATCAGCGAGCAGGCGTAGTTCAGGCTAGGTAGCGGCGCATTGATCAACCCAGCGGATGCTCGCAGCACGCCCATGTCAAAACCGGCGTTGTGCGCCACGAGGTCGTCGCCATCGATGAAGTGAAGCATTAGGTCGAGCGCTTCGGCCCAGGTTGGAGCATCGATCACGTCACTCGGGCGAATGCCATGAACCTTGATGTTGTGCTCGCTGAACCAGTCGTTCGGGCTCGGCGGTTGAATCAAAACCGCAAAAGTGTCGACTATTTTTGCGTCGCGAACCTTCACCAAACCAACCGCGCACGGGCTCGCGGGTGAACCATTTGCGGTTTCAAAGTCGATGGCGGTGAAGTCGAGGGGCATCCCTAAATTATGTTCGAGATTATCCCTACGGGTTCACAAAGCCAATCTTCAAGGCGCTGATAAAAGTGTCGAAGTTGGTCATGTTTGTCGCTGTGCCTATTCTCATGCACTGAAAACTCACGGTGCTTCCACCCTCAGGGATGTCAATTACAGCCTGGACGGAAACAGGAGCGCCAGAATAGGTGTCAACGATCATTTGAATTCCTCCGCTGAATAGAGGTAAGGAGTCGAGGGCCACCCAGCATTCAGCATCGTCTAATGGACCTCCACCCAGAGCGCGGAAACTTGAGTTAGCTGTAACCAAGTATTTCCCCGCAGGCAAAGCGGTAGAAGTAACGGCTAACTTATAGTCGGCGTCAGTTCCTGACCATGCAATTAGTACGTTGTCTTGACCCCCGTCGTAACCCGTGTAAACAGTGGCTGCCGAGCCATCAAGCCCAGGTTCACCCTGCGGGCCTTGAATGCCTTGTTCGCCCTGCGGGCCGTCAAGCCCTGGAAGACCTTCGGGACCTTGAACGCCTTGTTGCCCAAGGTCACCCTTAGGGCCTTGAACACCTGCTGGGCCCGCTTGCCCATCGGCGCCAGTCAAACCAACTGGGCCCTTAGCTCCAAACACCTTGGTTGTGAAGCCTGCCGGGCACGTAGATTTGGTGCGAAGCTTCATGTCGCCATTGGCTTTTGACACACAGACGACATAACCAGTGGCGGCATTGTTTTTTGCTGAGGTTGCTGCAATCGCAGAAACTCCCAGCCCAGTCAGAGTTAGAGCCACAACTGATGCTGCGGCGAGAATGCTTTTTCTTGAACTTGCGATCACTTGTGGCCTCCAGAAATTTCAACTATTAGCGCAACGATAGGGGCTACCAAGTGGCTGTTGGGGTTTATCGCGTCTATCTATGGTGAACACTTCGTAACGATTCCATAAAGCAAAGCCGCGCCCTCTCGCCCGCTCGAGACTAAACTCGTCAAGTGGCCCTAACTATCGGAATCGTGGGACTGCCAAATGTTGGCAAGTCGACCCTCTTCAATGCACTCACCAAGAACAACGTTCTGGCGGCGAACTACCCGTTCGCAACCATCGAACCTAACGTCGGTGTAGTGAACCTG
>WLFI01000003.1 GCA_009703845.1 Actinomycetota bacterium | reverse complement strand
CGCTCGGTGCCACCGAAGGTTTCGATGGCGCGCAGTGCAGGCTCGGGCTCGAAACCGAGTCCGATCAAAACGGCAAGCGCTCCAGCGGCGTTGATGGCATTGTGTAAACCTGGAATACGAAGCCGACCATCAAGGATCTGCCCGCTGGCAGACACCGTGAAGGCAACCTGAGCCCCGGTGGCATCAACCGTAGTTAGGCGAACATCCGCGTTGTCAGCTTGCCCAAACGTGATGAGTTTCTTCTCGGGCAGCATGGCTCCAACACGCACTGCGCCCGGGTCGTCTGAGCTGATAGCTACGAACTCACTCGCACCCCTGGCGAACTTGGCAAACTCTTGCTCGAAGGCTTCGAGGCTTCCGTAGTGATCTAGGTGGTCTGGGTCAACGTTGGTGATCAGAGCGATGGCGGTGTCATAGTGCAAGAAAGAACCGTCAGACTCATCGGCCTCGATGACAAAAAGGTTGTCTTTGCCTGCACCAGAAGAGGCTCCGAGTGCCGCGATAACGCCACCGTTTACGAATGACGGGTCAACCCCGAGTTCTAGCAAGGCGGTAATGATCATGCCGGTGCTGGTGGTCTTGCCGTGTGCGCCGGCAACTGCCACGAGGCGCTTTTTCGTGGTCAGATAGGCCAACGCTTGAGAGCGGTGAATCACCGGGATGCCACGCTCTTTAGCCAGCACATACTCGGGATTAGTCGGCCAAAGTGCAGAGGTTACGACGACAGTATCTGGGTTGCCCAGGTGAGCTGCGTCGTGACCGATGTGAATCTCGGCACCCAACTCGCGCAGGGCAGCTACGTTCGAAGTGTCGCGCAGATCGCTGCCGGTCACCTTGTGGCCCATGCCGATGAGAATGCGGGCGATACCGCTCATACCTGAACCGCCGATGCCAATGAAGTGCACCACACCTAGGTCGGCTGGTACTGGCTGCGTGAAGTCTGGCTTGATCATGGTTATCTCTTTGAAGATTAGGGCAGGGTCAACGTTTGGCAGCTGCCAACACGCCTTGAACCAAATCAAACAGTCGTTTGGTTCCGTCGGCCACACCCACCGATTTAGCAGCGGCTGACATTTTCACCAACGACTTTGCGTTTGAAACCATTGGAATCAGCTCGCGTCGAATCCATTCGGCATCAAACTCCGAATCTTTCACCAAGACTCCCCCGCCGGCAGCAACGAGGTCGCGTGCGTTGAGTTCTTGCTCTCCGTTACCGACCGCGTATGGCACGTAAACCGCTGGCAAACCAACTGCGGCGAATTCTGAAACAGTGGATGCTCCCGCTCGCGAAATCGCAAAATCGGCAGCCGCGATTGCCAAATGCATTTGATCGCAGTAGCCAATTCGGTGATAGATGCGGTCGACTTCTGGCTCTAGGTCGCTTCGGGTACCAGCGACGTGCAAAACCTGTATGCCAGCTGCAATCAACGCCGTCTTAGAAGCAACCACGGCATCGTTTATGCGCTTGGCCCCAAGTGAGCCGCCGGTCACCAAAAGAGTTGGAGTGTTCGGGTCTAGGCCGAAAGAAGTTCTGGCCGCCTGCTTTGCCGGCTTTGCGATTATGCCTTCGACTTCTGGCCTCAGCGGCATTCCCGTGAAGATCGAGTTTGGCAAATTCAGAGCTGGTTCAAAAGCCACGCCTACGGCATCGGCGTATTTGGCCGCGCGACGGTTGGCCATGCCGGGCAGAGCATTCGCCTCGTGAATCACGAGCGAGATACCGCTTTTGCGTGCTGCTTCATAAGCCGGCGCACTCGCGTAACCACCAAAACCGACAACAACATCGATTTGGCGACGTTTGATGATTTGTTCCACATGCGCGACGGCCTTCAAGAACTTCAACGGAAACCTGATGGCATAAAGGTTTGGTCGCCTCGGAAACGGCAAGCGCTCGATCACCTCGAGCTCATAGCCGCGCTCAGGCACGAGTCTGGCTTCGAGGCCTTCGGCGGTTCCAAGTGCATAGATGCCAGCATCCGGTTCAATTGCGCGGATGTAGTCAGCCAAGGCCAGCAGCGGGTTGACGTGCCCGGCCGTGCCTCCTCCGGCGAGTAGGTAGTTGGTCATCGACGAGCTCTCGTGGCTCGAACAGGATTGAGGTGGTTTTCACGTTCGATGCCGAGAACGATGCCAAGACCGGCCAAGATGGCGATGATTGACGAACCACCTTGAGAAATCAGCGGCAGCGGAACACCGAGCACAGGCAGCAGCGTGAGAACAACGGCGATGTTGATCAGTGCCTGCAAGGTGATCCAAAGCATGACGCCGAGCACGACCATCCGCGAGTAGAGATTGTTGCATTTGGCGGCGATGCGAATCATCACCATGGCGGTTGCGATGAAGAGCACGATTACCACCAACGCGCCGATGAGACCCATCTCTTCACCAATAATGGCAAAAATGAAGTCGTTCTCGGCCTCGGGAATCCAAGACCATTTGAGCTTCGATTGACCCAGTCCGACTCCGGTAATGCCTCCAGAGGCAAATGCCCAGATTCCGTGAGTCGATTGCCAGGTGTAACCGTTCGGGTCTGGCGCGCTCGGGTCTAACCAAGCCAAAATGCGACCACGGCGCGACGAGCTGCTCATCATGATGACCGGAACAAAGACGATTGCCAATCCGGCGATCACGGTGATCAAACGACGTGGCATGCCCGCCATGATGAGCATTCCAATCAGGATGACCGCCATAACGATCACTGTTCCAACATCGCTACCGAGCACAACTAGAAACATTACGAACCCGCCGTTAGCGATTGCGCGCCACCAAACTCGCTTAGGGTCATCAAATTCATCTTCGCGCTTGAACAGCAGCTGGGCAGTGAACAAGATCATCGCGATCTTCAAAAACTCCGAGGGTTGAATCGTGAATCCGCCCAAGTTAAGCCAGTTTCGGTTTCCGTTACCTGAGGCGCCAAAGCCGGTGAACAAAACAAGTAGCTGCGCCACAGCGCCGACCGCCAAAATGGGGCCGATGAGATTTCTAACCGTGGTCACTCGAAGCGTGCTTATTACAGCCAATCCAAAAAGACCAATAATGGCTGACAGCGCCTGCTTGATAAAGATCGAGAAACCGTTTTCACCATCTTTGAGCGCGTCAACGAAAGAGGCTGACAGCACCATGACAAGACCGAAACCGGTCAGAAAAATGATTAGCGAGAGTAACTGGTAGAACTCTCTCGACTGCGCTTTGAATACTCGGCCGAACCAATCTTGAGTCGCAACGCTCAGTTGACCGAGCGACGGGCCAGGAGTTCTGTTTTTCGATGCGGCAGCCTTTTTTGGCGCGGTCCTGGTAGCCATTACTTCTCCCCGATTAGTGCGTGCACAGCTGCCGCAAATTGATTGCCGCGGTCTGCGTAATCTTTGAATTGATCCATCGATGCCGAAGAAGGGGCAAGCAGCACCGTGTCACCCTCGGCTGCCAGATTCGACGCGGCGAGTACGGCCTGAGTCATAACCTGCGAATTATCTTCGCCAGAGATTTCGATCACCGGAACATCAATCGCGTGAGCGGCCAATGCGTCAAGCACCACCTGGCGCTCGGCACCGATAACCACGGCACCGCGAAGTCGCGAGGCATGCGATTGAACGAGTGGGGCAATGTCGACACCCTTTAGTAGGCCACCGACAATCCAGACCACATGTTCAAAAGATTCGAGTGATGCATTGGTGGCATGCGGGTTCGTTGCCTTCGAATCATCGATCCAGCTGATTCCTTTGTGAACCGCAACTAATTCGATGCGGTGCTTGTCAAGCTTGAAAGAGCGGATGGCCGACCGAATGTCTGCGGGTTCTGCCCCACAGGCTCTGGCGAGTGCGGTAGCCGCGGCAACGTTTGCCAGCAGATGTGGGGTGACAACGCCGATTTCGGCAATGTCTTCGAATGTCGCCACCTCAAGGGCTTCGTGATAGCGGTTATCTAAGAATGCACGGTCGCAGAGAATATCCTCGCTGTAGCCAATGTCGCTCGGCCCCGGAACCCCAACGCTGAAACCGATGGCTCGGCAGCCTTCGACTACATCGGCATTTTCGAGAAGTTCTTGAGTGCGAGCATCCCTGCGGTTATAGACCGCGGCAGTCAAAGTGTTTTGATAAATTTTGCCTTTGGTGGCTGCATAAACTTCAAAGCTGCCATGCCAATCGATGTGGTCTAGGTCGATGTTGAGTAGTGCGCTGGCTTCGGGGAAAATCGCGTCGATGTAATGAAGTTGAAAACTTGAAAGTTCGACAACCAGGTAGTCAAAACCTTCTGGGTCTCGAATGCAATCGAGAATTGGCACGCCGATATTGCCGCAAGCTGCCACTCGATTACCCGCAGCCTCTAACATCGCGGCGGCAAGCTGGGTGGTTGTTGTTTTGCCATTGGTTCCAGTGATGGTCACCCACTTGGCCACTTTCGCAGTCTTGTCTCGCAAGCGCCACGCCAAGTCGACATCCACCCAAACTGGAATCCTGTTTTCGCCAGCCCATCGAATGATTGCTGAATCTGGTTTGACACCGGGTGAGGTGACCACCAATTCGGGTTTGAACTCGACCAACTGGTTTGGAACTCCCGCAGCCGCTTCACCACTGACGTGACTCACACCCAGAACGTCGAGAATGTCGATGTACTCGGGGTCTGCCTTTTCGGCCAGCACTAATACTTCACAGCCGAGTTCGGCCAAAGTGTCGGCTACCGAAAAGCCGGTGACACCCAAACCAATAACCGCTACCTTTAGCTGCTTCCAATCTGAATGCCAGCTAGTCAAACTATCGAGGCTGGCCATGGCTCTATCCGTAGGTCCATTCGATGTAGAACAGGCCGATACCGAGCAAGACGCATAGCCCGCTGATGATCCAGAATCGAATCACGATGGTGATTTGCGCCCAGCCTTTAAGTTCAAAGTGGTGGTGAAGCGGGCTCATCAGAAACACGCGCCGACCGGTGCCGGTAGTCCATTTGGTGAGTTTGAAGAAAATTCGCTGGATGATCACCGAGCCGGTCACCATCACGAAAAGTCCACCGACCAGAAGCAGAAGCAGTTCGGTTCGAGTCAAGATTGCTAGGGCCGCCAACACGCCACCTAGGCTCAATGAGCCGGTGTCGCCCATGAAAATTTGTGCAGGAGAAGTGTTCCACCACAAGAAACCGATGAGAGCACCAACCACGGCAGAGGCCACCACGGCGAGATCCAGCGGGTCTCGAACGGTGTAGCAGTTTGAGAGATTGTCGACCACAGTGCTGCAGCTTTGATTGAACTGCCAGAACCCAACCAACACATATGACCCGATTGCCATGATGCTCGCACCGGTTGCAAGCCCGTCTAGACCATCCGCTATGTTCACGCCATTCGAGGTACCGGCCACCAATAGATAGATCCAGATGGCGAGCAAGATGCTGCCGGCGACACCGCCAAACACCTCTAGAAACGAAAAGTCGGTGTCTCTGAAGATCGAAATGTTGTGCGATGCCGGAAGTATGAGGTTGTCATCAGGGCGTCGCAGTGCGAAGTAGGTGAAAATAAGCGAGACCACCAACATGCCGGCCATTTTGGCCCAGCCGGTTAGGCCTAGGCTGCGTTGCTTGTGAGTTTTGATGTAGTCATCGAGGAATCCAACGAGTCCAAGGCCAACCATCATGAAAAGAGCTAGCAGGGCCGAAATGCTTGGTACTTCAAAGTTGACAGCCTTGGCAACAAAGTAGCCAATCAAAGAACCGCTGATGATTACGATGCCACCCATGGTCGGGGTACCGCGCTTGGTGTGGTGCGACTGTGGGCCGTCGTCACGAATGAATTGACCCCACTGAAGTTTCTTGAAGAGCCAAATGAAGGCCGGAGTCGCAAACAGGGTGAAGAACATGCCCAAACCGCCAGCGACGAGAATTGCTCTCACTATTTCGCTCCCATCAAGGCATCACCAAGGTGTCGTAGGTTGGCCGACTTAGATGACTTGACCAAAACTATGTCGCCAGGGACAAGCATTTCACGAACCGCTTCTAAAGCCGCGTCAATCGAGTCGAAGAATTTTGATTCGCCATCCCACGAGCCCTCTTGACTGGCTCCCATGTGGATGAGTTTGGCGTTGTCGCCCACCACAAACAACTGGTCGATGTTCAGCCGAACCACGAAACGGCCAACAGAATCGTGCTCTTCTGCGGCAAAACGGCCGAGTTCGGCCATTTCACCCAACACCGCAATTGTTCTGCGACCGGTCTCACGACCCAAAATAGCAAGGGTCTGCAGAGCAGCCTTAGTCGAATCTGGGCTTGCGTTGTAGGCGTCGTTGATCACTGCGACGCCATCTACGTTCGCCAGCTGCATCCTCCAACGCTCAGCCAATGGCAATGCCGCAAGCGCTTCGATTACTAAACCTCGATCTAACCCCAAGCTGTCGCACACGGCTACGGTCGCCATCGCGTTCATGATCTGGTGCTCGCCAAGAATCTGAAGTTGAAGCTTTGCGCTTGAGTCATCTGGGTATTGAACGTCGGCAGAAGTACCCTCAAGGCTTAGGCGGTGACCAGAAGCCTGATAATCGGCGTGACCGGTGCCAAAAGAAACCTTGCGACCGGCAAACCCCTCGGCCATTGCAGTGCAGTATGAGTCATCCGAGTTATAAACCAGCACGCCGCCTGGTCTGATGTGCTTGATCATCTCGGCTTTGATTTTGGCGGTGACTTCGATGCCGCCAAACTCGCCAACGTGAGCGAGCCCAACCTTGAGTTCAACAGCAACGTCGGGCTTGCACATGTTAGCCAGATAGTCGATGCTGCCGAGGCCATCTGCGCCAAGCTCGACAACTAGGTATCGGGTGTCTTCGTTGGTGAGCAACATCGATAGCGGTGCACCGACGTGGTTGTTGAAAGATTCACGAGGTGCGATGGTTTCGCCAAATTGGCTTAGAGCCGCTCGAAGCATGTTCTTGGTAGAAGTTTTGCCGTTTGAACCTGTGATGCCGATCACGGTGAGGTTTGAAGTTTCGCGAAGCCGGCGAAGAACTTCGGTGGCAAGAAGCCCAAGGGCCACGACCACGTCGGCCACAATCACCTGAGGAACGCTCACATCTAGTTCGCGCTCGACCAAAAGGGCACTAGCACCGGCTTCAATCGCAGCACCGGCAAAATTGTGGCCGTCGGTTTGCTCACCCGGTTTGGCAACGAACAAAAAGCCCGGCTTGATGAGCCTTGAATCAATCTCTACGCCCGCCTCAACTTCAAGATCGCCATCGCCAACGACACTGCCGTTGACGGCGTGGGCTATTTCGCTAACCCTCAGACGAATCATTTCCACCCATTTTCAGCCAGGGCGTCTCTGGCTTCTTTTCGAGCGGAGTAAACGGTGCGCACTCCCCTGATGTCACGGTAATCCTGGTGACCAGGGCCTGCCCAAAGAATTGCATCGCCCGGTTTCGCGAGTGCCACGGCCTTGCGAATGGCCGCCTCTGGCGGACTCACCTCGTAGATCTCGAGTTCTGGTCGGGCGTCGCGCGCAGCATCCACTAGGGTTTTGCGAATTGACGCAGGGTCTTCAAATCGCGGGTGGTGGTCGGTGACCACCAAAACATCGCAACCCTCGGCCGCAACCTGGGCCATGGCTGGGCGCTTGCTGGCATCACGGTCACCGTCTGCGCCAAAGACCATGAATACTCGACCCTTGGTAACTTTGCGCACGGCGGCGAGCGTGTTCAAAAACGCGTCTGGGCTGTGGCCGAAATCCACGTATACGTCTGGACCCGAATCTTTCGTAACGCGTTCGGTTCGACCCGGAAGGTAGGCATTTACGCCGGCACTGAGCGATTCAACGAGGCGGGGCCAGGCAAATCCTGCTTGCAAAAGCATCACCATGGCAAGACCAGCGTTGGCGGCCATGTGGGCTCCGATGATCGGAATTCGGCTGACCAGCTCACCCTCTGGGCCAATCAACTTGAACGCGGTGTGGCTGGGTTGTTCATCGAGAATTTCGACTCGGTACGTCGCGTCAACGCCCTCATGTGAGATGAGTGTCACAACGGGGATGTTCGCCAATTCGGCCACTCGAGCACCGTATGGAGAATCAAGGCTCACTACTGCGCGCTCGGCACGCCCGTCGGTGAATAGACCCAGCTTGGCCTTGAAATAGGTTTCCATGTCGCCGTAGTCGTCGAGATGGTCGTGGCTCAGGTTCGTGAAAGCTGCAACGTCGAAGTGAATACCATCGACACGAAGTTGAGTGAGTGCCTGGGCCGAAACTTCAAGAACCGCCGAGGTGACACCCTTTTCTTTCATGCGCGCGAGCAAGGCATTCATCTCTGTGCTCTCGGGTGTCGTGAGTCGACTCACGATAACTTCGCCGGCAATGTGACGCTCGGCGGTTGAAGTTAGCCCGGTGACTTCGCCCAGTTGGCGAAGCATGGCCTCGAGCAGATAGCTTGTCGACGTTTTGCCGTTTGTGCCGGTTGTCGCGAACAGCTTTGGCATGGTGCCGGGCAGGTTGCCGTAAACGAACGCCGCAAGTTCACCCAGGTGCGCTCTCGGATGCTCGAGCAGAAGTGTCGGTAGCTCCATGCCTTGCGCTAATTTGGCGCCTTCACGGTCGGTAACCACAGCGACCGCGCCAGCATCCTTCGCTTTTTGAATAAAGTTCGCGCCATGAGTTTTTAGCCCTGGCATGGCGACAAATAAATCGCCGCGACGCAAGTCTGCGGTGTTCATCGAGATGCCGGTTAGTTCAGTGTCAGACTCATCGCCTACCCACGCCAGATCGAAGCGCTCGGCAATCGCTCGCAGCGAGACCGCAACGACATTGTCGGGTCTCAGAATCGGAGGAATTGATTCTTTTTGGTCTACCACTCGGTATCGATCTTCTTTGACTTGGTGGTTGCAGGCGGAACTCGGTAGTTGAGCAGAACCTGTTCCATGATGCTCTTGAACGGAGGCGTCGCACCAATCGAGTTGCTGACGGTTCTCGGCTTGTAAACGGTGACGGCAACTACGTACTGAGGATCTTCGGCCGGTGCCATGCCAATGAACGAAATGGCGTAACGCGTGCCATAACCAGCACCATCTTTAATCTGAGCGGTACCAGACTTGCCAGCTACACGGTAACCAGGCACAGCCGCGGTTCTACCGATTCCACCCTGTTCAACAACTTTCTCAAGCATGTCGATGGTTGATCGCGAGGTTGTCGCACTAACTGCTTGAACGCCCGGCTTGACCGGAGTGGCAACGACGTTGCCGTTTGCATCGCGGCACCCCTCAATGAGTCGAGGTTGAAGACGCACACCGCCGTTCGCGATGGTCTGGTAAAAGAACGCTGCCTGAATAGGCGTCACGGCAATACCCTGGCCGAACATCGAGGTCTTGTCGGTCATCTTGTCCCAGTCTTGCCAGTTGGCAAGCAGGCCTGCGGTCTCACCTTCAAAGCGAACATCGGTCTTCTCGCCGACACCAAATTTCTTCAGATAGTCGAATCGAGTTTTGGTCTCAACTCGAGCACCAAACTGAATGATTCCGGTGTTTGAAGAGTCGCGAAGAACACCGGTGAGAGTCAGCTTCTGGGTTTCGTGAAAGTGGCTGTCTGTGATGTCTTGACCCCAAGGCAGGTGAAAGCGGTATGGGGCTTTGATCTTTGACTCGGGAGTCGCTTCACCCTGGTCAATCACGGTGGCAGCGGTAACCGTTTTCATTGTTGATCCAGGCTCAAAGCTGGCCTGAAAAATACGAGAGCCACGGTCTGCAGCGTTCGATTTTCCGGTGGCATTTGGGTCAACGCTCGGAGCCTCTGCAGCAGCGAGGATGTTTCCGGTCTTGACTTCAATCACAACGGCGCTTGCCCAGTCGGCCCGGAGCTTGCTAACCGTGTTGGTTAAAACTTGCTGGGCGTAGTACTGAAGGTCTGAGTCAATCGTGAGCACAACATCGGAGCCGTTTCGCGCCTTTTGGGCTACAACCGCGCTGTTCGGAATTCGAATACCGTCGGTAGCTCCACGTTCAAAGGTCTCTTGGCCATCGACACCGGCCAAACAAGAGTTGTACTGTCGCTCAATGCCGGCCAGCGGTTCGCCGTCGACACCCACGAAGCCGAGCAGGTTACCCGCCACAGCCCCGCTTGGATAAACTCGGGCAAGTTTTTGGTCGTAGTAGATCCATGGAATTTCAAGATCTTTCAACTTGCTGTAGACCGAGGAATTCACGTTTTTGGCGAGGTTCGCATAGTTGGAGGTGCCAACTATTTTCGCCATGACCTCTTCTTTGGTCATGTCTAGAACTGCGGCCAGTTCGGCAGCCTGCTGGTCGATCGAAATTTCGACCGATTTGCCCGAAACCGAGCGCATTATGGGCTTTACGTTGATGGGGGCAGCGTTGATATCGTAGCGATACACGCTTCGAGCCAGAACGTTGCCATCAGAATCTTCGATTGAGCCGCGCAGGGCGGGCAAGGTTCGAGTGACCGACCGTTTTTCTTTCGAGATTTTATTAATCTCGGCGGCGCGAACGACCTGAAACTCAACAAGTTTCCAGGTGAAAGCGAGAACGACAACCATAACCACGGCCATGAAAAGGCGAAGACGTTTGGCTGGGTTGCCGGGCTGCATGTAGCTCATTTAGCCCTCTTCTCGACGGTTAGTTGGTTGGTGAGGCGAGTAGTCCCTCACCTGAAAACGCTACTTTAGTAGCCGTGGTTTGAGAGTTAGCGACATCCTTGACGGTCTGAGTTTTGACCGACTCAACTTTGGCTGTAGCCGCGACTTTTGCTGCCGCTTTTGCCGCTGCCTGTGCCGCCTTAATGGCGCCTAGGTCGGTGGTGCTCACGAGTGCGCTGTTCGGAACGAGGTTTCGTGCGACTTTTGCCGAATCGTTAGCTCTAGCAGCGGTTGGCTTGCCGATAATCTTCTGGTCACCAACGTTTAGAAAGACCGGGTTTGAGTTAGCTACCATTCCTAGGCCTTGTGCGGCGTTGGCAAGATTTTGCTGTGAAGACAGCGAGTCCACTTCGGCCTTCAAGATTTCGCTTGTGGTGCCGAGTTCGTGCTTATAAGCCTTTAGCTGAGCCAGTTCATAGGCGCCCTGGCTGATAAAAACACCAATTAGCAGTTGCACCAGTTGAATGCCCACTAGACCCAGAACGACAATCAGCGGCACGGCCACTTTGGTGCTGCGCAGGTTCGGTATTGATACCGATCTGGATGCTCTTGACGATGTTCTTACGCCCGCTACGCCGAGGGTGCTCATGCTGCCTGCCTTATTTTTTCGGCCGCACGAAGACGAACCGATGCCGATCTTGGATTTGCAGAAATCTCTTGCTCACTTGCTTGCTCTGCCCCACGAACTACCAGGCGCAAGGTTGGCGCGTGCTCTGGAAGTTCGATTGGTAGGTCAAGCGGTGCCGATGAGACTGAAGCCGCACCCAGTGCGCGCTTCACAATTCGGTCTTCTAGTGACTGGTAAGAGAGAACGAGAATGCGGCCGCCCACGCGCAGGGCGTCTAGTGCCTGTGGCACCGCCGAACTCAACGCGTCGAGTTCTCCGTTGACCTCGATGCGCAGAGCCTGAAAGACTCGCTTGGCTGGGTGACCACTGCTCTTACCTGGGATGAACGGCACGACTTTGACGATTAGCCCAGCCAGTTGAGTGCTGGTGGCAAATGCCTCACTCTTGCGCTCGGCAACGATGGCGCGGGCAATCTGGCGGGCGAAACGTTCTTCACCAAATTCCTTGAAGATTTTGACCAGCTCAAGCTCGTCGTAGGTGTTGACGACATCGGCTGCAGTCATCCCCTGGCTGTTATCCATGCGCATGTCCAGTGGGGCCGGATACGAATAGGCGAAACCGCGTTCCTTTTCATCGAGTTGCATCGATGAAACGCCTAGGTCCATCAAAATGGCGTCTACCGCTTCGATACCCAGTTCTTCTAGGGTTTGTTCGATCTGGTCGTACACAACGTGGCAGAAGGTGACCCGGTCACCGAAGGCGGCTAGTCGCTGCTTGGCAAGTTCAAGTGCGTTTGGGTCACGGTCGAGGCCAATGACCCTCAAGTTTGGAAAGCGGTTCAAGAAGCTCTCGGTGTGCCCGCCTAGACCTAGCGTGCAATCAATCATGATTGCGTCACGATCTTCGATTGCTGGGGCGAGTAGGTCGATGCAACGGTCTAGCATTACTGGTTCGTGAAGGTCTGAGATTTGCATATCGCTTCCGACTCCCCCTGCCCATCTTCTAGAACCTCAACCGTGGTCCGACCTTAGGGAAGTAGGTCGGCGGTGACGGTTGAAGATCTAGCTGATGGGCTAGAAGATTCCTGGAATCACCTCCCCGTCACGGTTTGAGAAGGCGGCCTCTTCGGCTTCTTGGTACTTGTTCCACGCTTCGGTGTCCCAGATTTCAAGGTGGCTACGAACTCCGATAAGAGTCAGATCGCGACCTAGACCGGCGTATTTGCGCAGTGCAGGGTTGATGTTGATTCGACCCTGACGGTCTGGAAGTTCGTTTGATGCACCGGCTAAGAAAAGTCGCAGGTATGAACGCTGGGCTGCATTGGTCAGCGATGCAGCGTCGATGTTTTCGACAAGTTCGTTGAAGTAACCGACTGTGTAGACGTAAAGGCAGCCTTCTTGACCCTTAGTGATGAAGAGACCACCCTGAAAAAGGTCACGAAGTTTGGCCGGCAGAATCATGCGGCCTTTTTCATCGAGCTTTGGCTCGAAAGTACCTGAAAACATGCTGACCTCCTTTCTGTTCCCTTTTGGTGCATTTTCATCCACTTTACTCCACTATTCCCCAAAATAGGCTCGAATTTCGAGAATATCTTCGATATCGATTCGGTAACAATCAAGTAGTTACTGGTAAATACAGTGGTGGTGTGAAGTGGAGGGATTTTTACGTTACACCGCAAAAGCCAAACAGACAAGGTCGAAAAAAAGGAGCCCGAAGGCTCCTAGTTGTATCGCGCGCTTGAGATTAGCTGTTATTGATCCATGCGCTTGTTCCAGCGCTCTTCGAAGAATTTGCCCTTAGATTCGGGCTTGGGTGCGGTTGCGCCGCTTGGGTTGACTTTGGGTTTCGCGGTTGGAGCTGCTTCACCCTTGGTTTTGCCGCCTTTTGAGCCGGTGGCCACCAAGACGCCGGCCAGCATGAGAGCGAAGCCGACAACCCCAAAGACCGTTAGTTGGCTAACCACGGCAAAAACCAAAACACTGAGGCCAACCACCGCTAGAAGCGCGCCACCGACGATTCGAGCCGCTGAATTGTTTGGACCGGCGCTAACCCGGGTAGCGAACTTGGCGTCATCGGCGTAGAGGCCGCGTTCAAGTTCTTCTAGAACTTTCTGCTCGCGTTCTGACAAACCCATGAGAGCCTCCGTTTGGTAATGCGTGACTGTTCAAAGTCTATGACCAGCAAGCAAGTTAGGCTATTCCCGTGAGTGAAACCAAGGTGCTGCTTGATCTAGTCCAAAGAGAACTAGATGGGTTTTGCGCTACCAGAAAGACAGAATTCACTGGAATCTCTGAAGACCTCAGTGTTCTGCTCGATTACACCAAAGAACTCCTAGCCGGAGGCAAACGCTTTAGAGCATTGTTCTGCTACTGGGCGTGGGTAGCCGCACTCGACGTTTCTAACACTCAACAAGATTCAGCAACCCGCGCTCGCTCAACCGAGGCAATGGTCGGAATCTGTTCGGCGCTCGAAATGTTTCACGGTGCTGCCCTGGTTCACGACGACCTGCTCGACCAATCAGATACCCGTCGCGGAGTTCCTGCAGTGCACAAGCGTTTCGAATCGATGCACAAACAGCACGGATGGGCGGGAAGCCCCGAACGTTTCGGTCAAGCTGGCTCGGTTCTCGTCGGTGACCTCATGCTTGCCTGGAGCAGCGAAATCTTCGGTAACGCTCTGCTCAAATCTCCAAATTCGCAAATTGAATCTGCTTGCCGAGACGAGTTTTCAAAAATGCGCATTGAGGTTATGGCAGGTCAGTACCTAGACGTTCTAGAAGAAAACGCCGCCCCCACCCGTGCGGTTGAAGAAGCCGTTGGCCGGGCAAACCGAGTAATTCTATACAAGACGGCCAAGTACAGCATCGAAGCTCCGCTTCTGATTGGTGCGGCCTTCGCAGGCGCCGACCCAGCTGTGCTGCGTGGGCTATCGGCCTTCGGCATTCCGCTTGGAATGGCGTTCCAGTTGCGAGACGACATCCTCGGTGTTTTTGGTGACCCAGCAGTCACGGGTAAGCCCGCCGGCGATGACCTTCGCGAAGGTAAGCGAACTGTCTTGGTTGGACTAACTCGTGAATCACTCACCCCGACGGTCGGCAAGATTTTCGATGAACTGCTCACCCACCGCGAACTCGACGCCGAGCAGATTGCGTTTTTGCAGCAAACCATCAAAGGTTCGGGAGCCTTGGCCAAGACCGAGTCGATGATTGAAGAGTTGGCCAATGAGTCGCTTCTCGCGTTAGATCAACTTCAGCTTGATCCCACCGCAATGATGCAGCTACGCGAGCTTGCCGTGCGGGTTATCAACCGCCAGAGTTAGGGCTATTGGGCCAAGAACTGGGCTGCGCGTCTGACCGGTGACTTGTGGCCGGCTAGAAGAGCCTTCATCGGAGTGCCGCCGTGCAAATCTAGATCATCGTTTTCGGTGTAAATCCACTCAACGGCATCTTGGATGTTCAATCCGCAGTCAATCAGCATCATGACCGTTCCGCGCAAACTGTGCAGCGGTTCGCCGTCAACGATGGTTTCTCTCGGGATAAATTTCTTGCCGTCGATCT